>JAQBTG010000003.1 GCA_027624955.1 Pseudomonadota bacterium | reverse complement strand
CCTGTCCGCTGAAATTCAAATGCCAGCGAAAGAGGATCATCTTTTGCTGGGGATCGTTTCGTCATGCTGCTTCCCGCTTTGGATAAATTGGGCCGGTCGAACTGAGCCAAGCCAAAGTCTCATGAGACTCCGATGCCTTAGGTTTGTTAATCTCTAACAAAAGAGTGTTTCGAAATCCTAACTGTGGGGAGTGGCGTTATGTTGGGCGGATATGCGGGGAAACTACTACGGGTCAATCTGAGTAGGGGGAGTTGCGAGAATCAACCGTTGCCGGACGAAGCCGTGCTGAGGAAGTATGTCGGCGGAATCGGCCTCGGGATGCGTATCCTCCTCGATGAAACTCATGCCGGCATGAATGCGACAGACCCGGATGCACCGTTCATGATGATGAACGGCCCCCTGGCCGGGACTTCAGCGCCAAGTTCGTCCAATCTCGCCATCGTCTCGTTGAATTACGACACGCCTTACGCGGTGGCGACAGGCCATAGCCACGGCTTTTGGGCGGCCTATCTCAAACATGCCGGCTATGACGGCATCGTGTTCACCGGCAAGGCCGACAAGCCGGTCTATCTTTGGGTCGATGATGACAAGGTCGAAATTCGCGATGCGTCACACCTTTGGGGCAAGGACACGCGCGAAACGGAGCGTCTGATCAAGCGTGAGTTGGGCGATGAAGAGAAAATCAGCGTCGCTTGTATTGGCCCGGCGGGGGAGGCCATGCTGCACGGCGCCTCGGTAAAGAATGACCGCAATCACGGCGCCCATAAAGGCGGCATCGGTGCGGTCATGGGTTCCAAGTTGCTGAAGGCGGTGGCAGTGCGTGGCACCGGCACGCCAGCGCTGGTTGATGCCAATGGATTCGCTGACGTGACGAAGAGATGGGACGATTCAATTACCGCCGAGCGCAAGCCAGGGGAAGGCACACCGGCTGTTGGTTCGCTGCTGAAGGAAGGCGGCATTACCCGTATTTATACCTATGTTGCGGCAGAGAGCATGATCGGCTGCAAGAATTTGACCGATCCGAATTGGGGCGAGAGTTATGCCCAGAAGTTTGTCGACAGGGCGGCCGAAGATTGGACTGTGGTGCCGAAGGAATCCTACAATTGCAGCATCGCCTGCGCCTATGACTGCACCATCAACAGCGGCAAATTCGCCGGCTTTACCGCGAGCATGTGCGGCGGCGGTGAGAATATCGAAGGCGCGGCGGCAATGATTGGTATCGAAGATCCCGATGAAGCCTTGGCGTTGACCGATCATTTTGACGGCATGGGGATCGATTCATCGGTCGCCGGAGCCCTGATGGGCATGTGCTATGAGCTTTACGAGCGCGAGCTATTGTCGCCTCAGGACACCGGCGGCCTCGAGCTGAATTGGGGAAATTTCGATTCTGCGGTGACGCTTATCGACCAGATGTGCAGCGGCGAGGGGTTCGGCGGGCGCGTTCTGACCAAAGGCCTCAAGGAAGCGGCGGCGCTATTGGGCCCGCCGGCGGAAGCCTGCGTTCTTCACATCCGTGGCAGCGGCATCAATTTACATGATTGGCGACCGGCTTGGAGCGTCCTACTCGGCCAAATTGTGGCTGGAGCTGGCGTTTGTTGGCAAGGTCCGGGCGTTGATGCGTGGACCACAGAACCTGACCTCGGCTATACCGAAATCGCCGAGCCCTTCATTACCGAAGGCAAGGCCGAGGCAGTAGCCAAGACCCAAGCGAAAAAATTATGGGAAGATTCGCTCGGCGTGTGCTGGTTTGCCTGTTGGGGCGTGAAGGGCGTGCTACCTAATTCTGCCAAAGCCATTGAACTGGCCACTGGTTGGAAGGGTTTTGATCAGGCCGAGGCCCTAGCGGTCGGTGAACGCTTGATCAATATGCAGCGCATCATCGCCATCAAACGCGGCTTTACGGCCAAGGATGAGTTCGATGTTTCCGACCGGCTGTTGGAAGCGCCGACCGAAGGCAGGGCGGCGGGAAAGACCATCAAGCCGCATCTTGAAGGCATGGTGAAAGATTATTACGGTCAGATGGGCTGGGAAGATAACGGCCGGCCAACCGTGGCGACGCTGGAGAGGGTCGGCCTCGCCGGCGAGCTCTAAAGCACGGCTTAGGGGCAGCTCGGCATTTGTGGGCCGGGGCCGCCGAGCGCAAGGTAGCGCTCGCGTCCTAGCCCCAGAGTCTGATCGACGTTTGTGGCGACATAGACCACTTCATGATGCAGGCGATTGTCTTCGCCAAGCGTGATTTCGAGGACGTAATTGTTGGCAATCGCCTGACGGTTTTCGTCGAGCGAAACGCGCCCCGCCGGGGTCTCGAAGCTCAGCTCTGCCAGCGCCTCGCGAAATACGGTCTGCCCGCCAGAAAGCTCGCCATCCACCGCATCCAAGGCCAAGAGCGCGGCCTTGGTGTTGACGTAGTAGCTAAAGGCGAAGAGGGACGGTACCTCGGCGGCGTCAGGATACCGCGCGCGATAGTCAGCAACGAATTGTTGCCAGCCTCTGCCCCGATCGCCGTCGGCAAGCGGAGACGCGGAAATCGCACCCGACAGGTCAGCATGAAACAACGAGTTGCGGCCGAGCAGGGCGGGATCGAAGGTAACTGACCCGCCGATGATCGGAAGCGTGCCGCCATCTTTCCAATATTGCGTGAGAAATTCCGCCGTGGCGCTGCCGTCGAGCGTGATGAATATCGCATCGGCTTCGACGGCGGCGAGCTGCGCAGTGATTGCGGCATAGGGCTTATCGCTGAGCGGCAACCAATAATGCTCAGCGACACTGCCTCCCAGAGCGCAGAATTCAACCAGGAACCCCATCACTTGGATGTAGGGAAAAGAATAATTTTCGCCCAATGTGACAATTCGGCGATAGCCTTTGTCAGCATACGCGTATCTGCCGAGGCCGGCCATCCATTGCGCCGCATCCGTGGTAAAGCGGAAAAAGTTTGCCGCCGGGTCGAGCAAGGTTAGGTCGCGCGCCGCTGAGGCGCCGTTCAAAAAGGTGATCGCGGGGGCGGTTTTAGCGAACGCCTTGAGGGCCTGGCCTTCGCCGCCGCTGAGCGGGCCGACGATAATTTTCGCCGCGCTTTCTGTCGCCAGGGATTGCGCCCGAGCCTGGACCGCCTCGGGCGCGCCATCGCCGGTTTCGAAGATGAGTTGCACTGGCCTGCCGCCGGCACGGCCGTCGAATTCAGCCAACGCCAGTTCAGCGCCGCGTTTGGCCTCAATGCCGTATTCGGCATATGGCCCGCTCTGCGCCGCTAAAACGCCAATATGGATGGCGTCTTCGGCTTGTGGTGCGGTGGCCGCTAACGCACCGCCTAAAGAGCTTACGGCGAGGAATATCAACAGACGGAAAAAAGCGGTCATAGGCGGATATACGTATCGCAGGCGGGGCGAAGGATTCGCCAAATTGATCGCTGCCAAATGGCCGGGATGAAATGAAAAGACTGGCGAACTGTAAACACGGCGCTGGGAATTTCGCAATGTGAATTGAAATTAGATCGCCGGGAGATACGCGATATAGTTGGCGGCGATATTTGCGTCGCGGCGAGAAAATGGCTGAGCCTTATGAAATACAGAATCGCTATCGATACCGGCGGTACCTTCACCGATATCGTCGTCGCCGATGACAACGGCGCGCTCACCCTCGGCAAAGCGCCGAGCACGCCGGAACGCAGCTCGGGCGGCGTGATCGACGGGCTAAAGGATGCGGCGCGCAACATGTCACTCGATCTAGCCGGCTTGATCGGAGGCACGGAAGTCCTGATCTACGGCACGACGTGGGCGACCAATGCGATCATCACCGGTAGCACCGCCAAAACAGCGATGCTGTTGACCGAAGGCTTTCCGGATATCTTGGTCTACCGCCAAGGCGGCAAGCTGCATCCGTTTGAAATGCAGATCGACCCGCTCAAGCCCTATGTACCGAGAAGCCTGACCGTTGAGGTGCCGGAGCGCATCAATGCCGAAGGCGGGGTTGAGAAGGCGCTTGACGAGGCGGCGGTGCGGCAATCTCTAAAGCGCCTCAACAAGCTCGGCGTTGAAGCGGTAGCAGTGTGTTTGCTGTGGTCGATCAAGAACCGGGCGCACGAGGTGCGCGTTGGCGAGCTGATCGAAGAAGAGATGCCGGGCACGCCTTTCACGCTGTCGCATCAGCTCAATCCGATCTTGCGCGAATACCCGCGCGCCTCCTCGACGGCCATCGATGCCTCGCTCAAGCCGCGCATGCAGGCGCATTTGAGAGAATTGCAGGGCGATTTGAATGCCATTGGTTTCGCCGGGGAAATGCTTGTCAGCACCGTCTCGGGGGGCGTGATGCATGTGGCGGATGTCGCCGAGCGGCCGATTTATATGGTCAAGTCTGGTCCGGCTATGGCGCCGCGCGCCGGCATCGCCTATGCCGAGGCGGAAAAACTCAGCACCGACGTGCTCGTCGTTGATACCGGCGGCACCACCTTCGATGTCAGCTTGGTGCGTAATGGCGAGGTCAAATTTACCCGTGAGACGTGGCTCGGGCCGCTTTTTTACGGACATAATCTCGGTCTGTCTTCGGTTGATGTCAGAAGCGTCGGCGCCGGTGGCGGGTCACTTGCGTGGATCGATTCAGGCGGGCTGTTGCGTGTCGGGCCAGGCAGTGCCGGCGCGGTACCGGGACCGGCCTGTTATGGGCGCGGCGGCACCGAGCCGACGGTGACCGATGCCGCCGTGGTACTGGGCTATGTCGACCCCGATCATTTTCTTGATGGGCGCATGCCGCTCGATAGTGAAGCGGCGCGTGCGGCGGTTGGCGGGATCGCTGCGGCGCTTGATTTGGCGCTTGATGAGGCGGCGTTTTCAATTCTCCGCATCGCCAGCGAATCGATGATCAAGGCGATCGAGGAAATTACCGTCAATGAAGGCGTGAACCCGCGCGAGAGTATTCTTGTCGCCGGCGGCGGCGCGGCCGGGCTAAACATATTGCCGATCGCCGAAGCGCTTGGCTGCCGTCAGGTGCTGCTGCCCAAGACAGCGGGCGTGCTGAGCGCCTGCGGTGCGCAATATTCCGATATCGTCGCCGAGTTCAGTGCCAGCCAATATGTCCGCACCGATCATTGGGACGGCGAACTGGTGGCCGACACGCTGGCCGACCTTGAAACCCAAATGGAGACTTTTGCCGACGGCTTGCGCAAGCGCGGAATCGTCGAGTTCCACAGCCAGTATTTCGTCGATGCGCGCTACCTCAATCAACAATGGGAAACCGAGATTGAATTGGCCGGAACCGATTTCGGCGAAGCTGGCGCGGTCGCGGCGCTAGTCGAAAAATTCCATGAGGTGCATGAGCGTCTCTACGGCGTCAAAGAAGAGAACGGCATGCTTGAATGCCTACATTGGAAAGCTCGCCTGACCGCGCTCCTGGAGAGGCCTTCGCCACAATCCTCGGGTGCCGAACGTGGTGGCGTGGCGAAGGCGGCGCGCCTCAAGCAAGCCTATTTCGGCGCTCATGGCCGGCTTGATACACCCGTCTACCGCGGCGCCGATTTGGCACCGGGCGCGGAATTTTCAGGTCCCGCCCTGGTCGAGGAACCGACCACCACCATTGTCGTCTATCCCGGCATGAAGGCACGGGTGAGTGCTGCCGGCAATTATATTCTCGACACGGCACCCGATGCGAAAGCGATACCTCTAGCTGATGATGCGCCGATAGATTCAGTGGATTTGGCGATCATGGCCAATCGCATCGACGCCATCTTGCGCGAAATGCAGGGCGTCGTGATGCGCACGGCACGCTCCGCCGTGATCGGCCAATCGCGCGATTTTTCCTGCTCCATCGTCACCGCGGAAAACGAATTGCTCGCCACCGCCGAGGGCATACCGGCGCATATCTTTGGCTCGCACCTGCAAACCGCGTCGATTGCGCGCGAGCATCCGGGGTACCGCGAAGGCGATGCCTATCTCCACAACGACCCCTATGACGGCAACAGCCATGCTGCCGATTGGTCGATCATGGTGCCGATGTTTCATGACGGCGAACATCTGTTTACCGTCACCGTCAAAGGCCATCAGGCGGATTGCGGCGATTCGATCCCCACCACCTACACGCCGCGCGCGCGCGACGTTTATGAAGAGGGTGCGCTGATCTTCCCGTGTGTACGCATTCAGCGCGATGGCAAGGACAATGAAGATATCATTCGTATCTGTCGGCGCCGCATACGGGTGCCCGATCAATGGTATGGCGATTATCTGTCGCAATTGGGCGCGGCTCGCATCGGGGAGCGGCGGCTGAAGCAGTTTACTGACAAATATGGCGTCGCCCGGGTGCGTCAGTTTGTCTCCGATTGGTTCGATTACGCCGAGCGCCGCGCGCTGCATGCCATTCAGAAGCTGCCTAAGGGCACGCTGATCAATTACGGCACGCATGATCCGGTCGAGCCGTTTCTGCCTGACGGAGTGGATATCACCGTCAAAGTGGAGATCGAACCGGACGCCGGCATGATCACAGTGGATTTGCGCGACAATCCGGATTGCATCGATGCCGGTCTCAATCTCACTGAGGCTTGCGCCAGCGCCAACGCAATCCAGGGCGTGTTTGAGAATTTGGAACCTGACCTGCCGGCCAATGCGGGCAGTTTTCGTCGTGTGAATGTGCTGTTGCGCGAGAATTGCGTTGTCGGCATTCCGCGCTTTCCGCATTGCTGTTCGCTGGCGACGACGAGCATCGCCGATGTGGTGGTGAACCTCACCCAATCCGCGTTCACCCAGCTCGGTGATGGCTACGGCATGGCGCAGGGCAATCTCTGTTTCGCTGCCGGCATGGGCGTTATTTCGGGAACCGATTGGCGGCGCGGCGGGGCGGATTATATTAATCAGGTCTATGTGATGGGCGGCGGCGGCCCGGCGCAGCCGGCCAATGACGGCATGATTTATCTTCTGACACCGGGCGGCGCTGGTCTGTTGCACCGCGACAGTATTGAGTTCGACGAACAGCGCTTTCCGGTGATGGTCCGCTCGCAACGCCTATTGGCCGATTCAGGCGGCGCTGGGCGGCAGCGCGGCGGACCCGCGACCGAGGTGATCTTCGGCCCCAGGCATGACCCGATGACGATCAGCATCATGGGCGGCGGCACGATAAATCCACCGCAGGGCGTTCTTGGCGGGCATGACGCCAATCACGCCTATCACGGCCATATAAAAATAGACGGTTCGGAAGAATTTCAGCCCAACGGCGTGATGCTGACACTCGGTGCCGGCGAATTCGTGCGCTCGATAGACAATGGCGGCAGCGGCTATGGCGAGTCGCGCAGCCGCAAGGCCGAAGCAGTGCTAGAAGACGTCGTGGAAAAATTTGTTACGCACGAGACTGCGGAAAACCTATACGGTGTGGTGCTGACCGGCAGCGCTGAAGACGGCACCCTGGCGATCGACGCCGATGCCACAATCGCTCGGCGCGGCGCGCTGGCGGCAGAGTAGGGGAGGCGCCGCCATGAATCTCTATCGCTTGCTTGCCCAGCGCGCGGAAGAAGGCCGGCCAATCCGTATCGGCATTATCGGCGCCGGAAAATTTGCCACCATGTTTCTTGCCCAGGCGCGGCACACCCCGGGCATGCATGTGATGGCGATTGCCGATCTCGATGCCGAGCGTGGACGGACAGCGCTCGCCGCAGCCGGGTGGCCCGCCAACGCCGCCGAGGCGCCGAGCTTCGCCGCTGCACGCAAGACCGGCGCCACACATATCACCGACGACGTCGACGCGCTGATCGCTGCCGACGGCATGGAACTCGTGGTCGACGCCACCGGCAATCCACCGGCCGGCATCGCCCACGCTCTGGCTTGTCTCGAGCACGGTCGTCATATCGTGATGGTTAATGTCGAGGCCGACGCCCTGGCTGGTCCGCTATTGGCGCGCCGGGCCGAGGCGGCCGGGCTGGTTTACAGCCTGGCTTACGGCGATCAACCAGCGCTCATCGCCGAGCAGGTGGACTGGGCACGGGCCAGCGGCTTCGAAGTGGTGGCGGCAGGGAAGGGCACGAAATATTTACCGGGCTATCATCATGTTACGCCCGACGATGTCTGGTCGCATTACGGCATTGATGCCGATCATGCAGCGGCGCATGGGCTTAACGCGCAGATGTTTAATTCCTTTCTCGACGGTACCAAATCGGCGATTGAAATGACCGCCGTCGCCAACGCCACGGGCTTGACCCCGGCGCCTGGAGGATTGAGCTTTCCGGCATGTGGGGTTTCCGAATTGGCCAAACAGCTTCGCCCGACTGCGGATGGCGGACTCCTCCACCACAAGGGACAGGTGGAGGTCATCTCCAGTCTCGAGCCTGGCGGCGGTGATGTTATCGGCGACCTGCGCTGGGGGGTATATGTCGTGTTCGAAGCGCCGAGCGATTACGCGGTGACAAGTTTTCAGGAATACGGCATCCCGACTGACCCGAGTGGACGCTACGCGGCAATGTTCAAGCCGTTTCATTTGATCGGCTTGGAGCTTGGCATATCGGTCGCCAGTGCCGCGCTGCGCGGTGAAGCCACCGGCGCACCCAACGGTTTCCGCGGCGACGCCGTGGCCACAGCAAAAAATAATTTGAAGGCCGGGGATACGCTCGACGGTGAAGGCGGATACACGGTTTACGGCACGCTGATGCCGGCGGCTGCGAGCCTGGCGGCGGATGGCCTGCCGATTGGCTTGGCACATGGTGTTAGGCTCAGGCACGCAGTCGCCCGGGATGAAAAAATCCGCTGGTCCGACGTCGATATTGATTTAACATCGCAAGCGGTCACAATTCGCCGTGAGATGGAAGCAACCTTCGCGCCTTCAGAGGCGAAAGCAAATTAAGGAGCGGGCCATGCCCAAGGTTTTGACTGACGCAGCCATCGCGCAATATGAGAGAGACGGCTTCTATCATCCGATCCGCGCGCTGGACGCGAACGAGGTGGCACACTGCCGGCGCGACGTGGAAATGGTCGAGCGCGAACGCATGGAGGAGATCGGCGGCGCCTTTCGGCATAAACCGCATCTACTGTTGAAGAGTCTCGACGCTGCGGTGCGCAACGAGACCATCCTCGATGTGGTGGAAGATTTAATTGGCCCGGATATATTTTGCTGGGCGTCCCTGTTCTTCAACAAAGATCCCGGTAATTTGCGCTATGTGGGATGGCATCAGGATTCGACTTATTGGGGTCTGAGCGGGCCCGAAGTGGTCAATGTGTGGTTGGCACTATCGCCAGCGACCGTGGCATCGGGCGCCATGCGGATGATTCGCGGCTCACATTTGGAGGGGCAGTTATCGCACCGCGAGACGTACAATAAGAATAGTTTGCTGACCCGTGGCCAAGAGGTTGAAACAGAAATCGACGAGGACGCGGCGGTGGATATCGAACTCGAGCCGGGCGAGGTTTCACTCCACCATATTCGCACCATCCATGGCTCCGGTCCAAACAAGGGCGATGATCGGCGTATGGGCTTTACCATCCGCTATATCCCGACGCATTTGCATCAAATTCACGGTCGGGACCGCGCGCTGTTGGTGCGCGGCAAAGACGAATTCGGCCATTTTGACCATGAAACGCCCCCAGACGCCGACCTGTCGGAGAACGCCATCGCGCACTACATCGCGGCAAATGAGAGCCACAATGCGATCCTCTATAAAGGCGCGGCCGAAAAAGGCGTTTATAACCCTAAGGACGCTATTTCTGCGCCTTGACGACTCGCTTCACGGTACGCAGGAACGCGACCAGCGCAGCGATATCGGCCTTTTCCATGTTGGCATACAATCCGTATGGCATGAACGGGTGGATTTGACTGCCGTCGGGGCGTACGCAGTTAGTTAACGCGGCAATGATTTCCACATTGCTCCAGGCGCCGATACCGGTGGCCAAGTCGGGCGTTATTTTGGGAATGCGCACGGTGAATGGCTTTTCCTCGAGGACAAGGCCGCCGGCAAGCTCCATATTCACGATGAGGCGCATATCTGGGGGTCGCGCATGTTGTGACAATTGCCGCAAGTGACGACACCGTTCACGAGTTAGGCGCCGCGCCCGAGCAGCGCGTCATTTGCGTGCGACGCAGCGGCGCTCGTGAGGCTCATCGCCACGACGATAAATCCAAATATTGCTCTGCGAATCATTTTCAAGCCCCATTTAGCGGCAGCCATTTTTACGTTTTCTTAACCGCTATATTACAAATGATATTTGCTATATCCCAAATGGAATCATAGCGGACACCGGGGTCGTCGAATTTTGGTGGAAAATCACAAGAAAGAGGATTTGCATAGAGAGTCGGCGCGCAGGGTCGCCGAGGCGGGCCGTTTGCGCCGCGCCGGAGATTTGCGGCAGAGCGAAGCTGCGGCGCGCGAAGCGGTGGAGATTGATCCCGATAATCGGGCGGCGGCGCTGACTTGTCTCGGACAGGCATTAAGCGATCAGGGCCGCTTGGAGGAAGCCGTCAACGTCTATCAGGAATCTCTGTTGGTGAATTTCAACCAACCGCTGGTTTATGCAGCTTTGGCTCGCGTCTTCTTAAGCCATAGAAAGCCGGAAGAAGCTCTTCCCTTGGCAGACAAGGCGTGCGAACTGGCGCCCGGCCTCACCCCGACAAAAATCATACGGGCGGATGTGCTTGAGCATATGGGACGAGAGGAAGAGGCCTTTGATGAGCTACGTCTCGCGTTCAGCAAGGCTTCCCGCGATCGTGAAATTATCATCGCACTTAGCGAGTTTGTGGCCAGACACGGTTTGAGCGATGACATGCGTCGGCGGGGCGGCTGGCAGGAATGTGAAGCGGCTGCTATCGCCGCTTTCCACGGCGGATGCATGGATGGCCGAAAATTGGCTGCGGCGGCAGGTGAGATTCTTTCAGCCAAATATGGCCTCCAGACCGAGCACGGCAAGATCGATAGCGGGATCGTGGAGCGGCTCTCCGAGGACGAGCTTTTCATTCGACTGATGCAGGAGTGCATCAATTGCGACCCGGTGATCGAATCATTTTGTGTTCGTTTGCGGCGCAAATTGTTGATGGATTATCGGGGCAGCGAGGAACTGCCGCCGGCGGTTGCGCGCTTGACCGCCGCCGTGGCGTTGCAAAACCATCTGAACGGCTATGTCGCCTGCAGCGCTACGAAAGAAGAAATTATTTTGGAGGCGGAAGAGCAGCGGTTGGGTAAATTCGTTAAAAACTCTCGAACCGGCGTAAGTGGCGCGGCGCGGGCCGCGCTGCAGCTCTACGCGATGTACCGGCCTCTAGCGGCGCGACAAGACGCTAACAGGTTGCTGGACCTGCCGCTCGGCGGCGAGGCGGGGCGACTGATATTGCTTACGGTACGAGAGGGGCGCGACCTGGCGGCTGAGGCCGCGCGCATAGAAGCATCATGCCCCTCTGTGAGCCGGGCACAGAGGGTACCGGAGCCGGCGGTACTTCCCTGGCTGCATATCACGCGGCCGCAGCCGGGGTTACTAATGTCCTTCCTACGCCACCGGGTTCCCCGGTTTACACCGCCAGAGTGGAGTGCCGGAGCGTGCGACATTCTGTATCCGCGCTGTGGCTCCGGCCAGGAAGCTGTCGGCACGGCATTGGCCATGCCGGGTTGCCGGATATCAGCCGTCGACGCCAATATCGAAGCGCTTGCCTATGGCGCCCATCGGGCGCTCAAGCTCGGCGTCGGCAACATTGTGTTTTCCGCGGAAGACGCGATATCGGCGGCGGCTGGGCAAAAATACCATTTTATCGATGCGCGCCGAGGCAACAGCTTTGCGTCGCTCCGCATTCTGGCCGGTCTATTGCTGCCTGGCGGTCTGCTGCGATTTGACGTGGCCTGCACGGAGCGCAGTGCAATGTTGCGATCGGCATTCGAGTTTGGTGCCCAGCATGCGCAAGGCAGCTTGCAGGCTGCGCGCCGGGATATTCTGCGGGATAGCGGTAGTGCCAGCGTATTTTTACAGCGGCGGAGAGAGTTTTATGACTTGAGCGGGTGTTTTGGCCTCATCGCTGAGGCTGAACAGGGCGGGGCGGGCGCAGAAGAATTAGCCGATGCGCTGTCCCAAGAAGATTTGCTGCTCGTTGGGCAGTTCGCATCTTCGGCTTTGCGCGCGGAATATCAAACTGGTCGCCCCGACGACCCCGACATAAAGGACTTGGCAAAGTATGAGGCGTTCATGCGTCAAAATTCTGAGATAAGCGGCGGCATGTTTCGACTGCTGTGCCAAAGACAGGAATAATCCAGTCCCATGGCACCGCGTTTGCCCTCAAACCGCATATTCCGTTAGCATGGCGGTAGATTAGATTTTCATCCAAATTGGGGAAAACGCATGACCAGAACTATGATCGCCGCCGTGGCCCAGATGGGCCCAGTCGCTCGGGATGAAAGCCGCGTCCACGTTGTTGACCGGTTGATTGCGCTAATGCGCGAGGCGCATGGGCGCGGCGCTAAACTTGTCGTTTTTCCCGAACTGGCGCTTACCACTTTCTTTCCTCGCTGGTTATTGGATAGCCAAGAAGAAATAGACAGCTATTTCGAGACCGAGGTGCCGTCAAACGAGACCCAGCCGTTGTTTGAAGTCGGCAAAGAACTGGGTATTGGGTTTCATCTTGGATATGCCGAAAAATTGACCGGCGACGACGGCGCGACGCATTATTTCAACACCGCTATTTTGGTTGATGAAAAAGGCGAGATTGCCGGCAAATATAGAAAAGTGCATCTGCCCGGCCATTCCGAACCGCAGCCCGGCCAATCGCACCAGCATTTGGAGAAACGCTATTTTGAAGTCGGTGATCTAGGATTTCCAGTGTTCCGTTCGATGGATGGAATCATGGGCATGTGCATATGCAACGATCGCAGATGGCCGGAGACTTACCGGGTCCTCGGCTTACAAGGCGTTGAGGTCGTAATGCTCGGCTACAACACGCCGAGCACCAATCCGTTCGCCAAGACCGAAGCGCCGCATCTGGGCATGTTCCACAATCATCTCTCCATGCAAGCTGGCGCCTATCAGAACGGCACCTGGGTGCTGGCCAGCGCCAAGGCTGGAATCGAAGAGGGCATCCATCATATGGGCGGCAGCTGCATTATTTCTCCGACCGGGGAAATCGTTGCACTGACGGCGACCGAGGGCGACGAGGTGATCACCGCCGAATGCGATCTCGACCGCGGCAAATATATCCGCGAGACGATTTTTAACTTCGACGCCCATCGCCGAATCGAGCATTACGGTCTCATTACTGAACGCACGGGCGCCATTCCACCGCCCGAAAAATAACCAAATCCGGCCTGATAGGCGCGGCCATCACGGTCGGCTAACGGGTCGTGATACGGGTGTCGGCGCGCCGACTCGATGAACATCCAATTGGCAAAAGTGAATCGAAATCGGTTAACTTCTGCCCGCAAGACACCCATCAGTGCATATATGCCATATCCGATGTAAACGCGTTGTTGGCATCACATATGAACCACGACGGCGTATATTAAGGCCTTAATCTTTCCTGCGAAATAAACTGTAACTATCTGAAAGAAAATGGGTTATCAGAATTTTGTCTGGAAAATTTACGACTTTTTCGGGCAAAACAGAAATTTGTTGAAATACTTGCCATCCACAGGCTTAGAAATTCCATCGCAGATAGCTTGTTTACAAATCGAACGAGATGATGTCGGATCAATCATCGGGTCTAGATTATTCTGATCATCATCCGATTACCTTGGAATTAACGAGGGAAGTAGGGGCATGCCTGACGTATTAGATACTGTAAAGAAATGGATGGGACAACTTGTCGAAGTGGGCATGTTGCTCATCGCGCTCGGCATAGTTCTTCAAATCCTGTTTGGAAGAACTGTGGCCTTCTTACCGGGCGATATTGTCGGCAACATCACGCGTGTTGTGGGCGAAATGGGCGACGATGGATTGGCCGGACTGATTGCCTTAGGTATCGTCATCTGGCTCTTCTGGCGGCGTAAAACACTGTCCAGCTGAGGCTAGGCGACACAAAGAAAAGGCTGCTCGCTTCCGTGCACCGCGCGACTTTTATTGCGGTGCATGAGGCGGAAGCCGAGTTACAGACGAGAGAACCGGGTTGTCGGACTGTTCCGGCAACCCGGTTTTTTTAATTGGAGAAACCGAACTGGGGTATGGCGGTCATCCACCAGGGCGAGCCCATGATGATGACCATCGCGATGACCGCGAAGATTAATTTTTTTCTATTCCCGCCGGGCTTTGAGTCACCGTCGGACTCACGCCAGCCGTAGTTGGAAGAAGATTCCGGTTCTTGAGAGCTCATGGAATTGCGCCTCATCATAAATGTTCAATAACCGAATCATCCGATAAATTGCTTTAATATTCAAGACTGAGTTATTTTTATCATTGGCTTTCGAGACTTTTAGAATAAATTTCGCTCTTGCGTGACCCGGGCACCGGCCAATTCGCCGTCAAATCTTCTGCGAAAACTTCGTTCGGAACTCAATCCTTAGGGGCCATCGTGGCACGAACGGCAGCAAAATCGCCGCGCGGATTCTGCGATGAGGGAAGCGCCTTTACGAACGGGAAAAGTTCGATTTTGGCGACCTCAAAAATACGCCGCAACTCCTTAACCGGGTCGGGATGCTCATCGACTCGTAAATCAACAAGCGGGAAGACTTCCGGTCCGCGGACGATTACTGCGGCGGATTGGCGGCCGCGGCGGTCGCCGCCGGCCGCTTGGCCGGCCTCGAGCGCCATTAAGAGACGCTCCCCAAGAGTTGGCGCGGTGGCGCATAAAAACACTCTTTCCATCGCAGCAAGGGTGTCCTCGCCGACCAACATATTGCCTTGCACGCTGTAGTCCGCCCCCGTCCGGTGGCCGGACCAGCCGTCGGTATCGCGCCCGGTAAAGGCGGCCGAGCCGCCGTTGACATCCACTACCCCCAGTTGGCGCAGTTCGGCATCGGTTTCTTCGGAAATCACATGGTCAAGCGCTTGGTCCGCGCTTTCCCCTCGCGCCATGCGGTCGAGAATCAGCGGTCCGAGACTGGGATTGACCCAAGCTTGGGTGGAAACAGCGCCGGCGCCAAAGCGAACAAACGGGCACAGACTGCCGACAGCTGGAACTTTGGTGGAAACCGCGACGCCGAGGGTGCCGTCGTGGGGGTCCCGCGCGGAAATGGAAAATGTTGTGAGATTGAGGGCCATATGCACTCCGGTTGATAGGAGAAAAAAGGTTTATAGCGCCGTAAGAGCGCTGAGAAACAGGGTAAAGCGCTTTCCCTTAAGCTGACGCTCCCCCTGAGCGGTCAAATTTGCTATGGTGCGGGCCGTTATCGGACGTAGGGCTTAGATCAGGAGCACGCCTAATGGGAATTCGCCTCGGTATGATTACACCGTCGCTCAACACCGTCTTGGAGCCGGTGACGTATGGGTTGCTGCATGATTTACCCGATGTGAGCGCGCATTTCAGCCGTGTCCGGGTGACGCAAATCTCGCTTGATGAAAATTGTGCCGATCAGTTCGCGGCGGCGCCGATGATCGAGGCGGCGCGCCTGCTGATGGACGCCCATGTCGATGCCATCTGCTGGAATGGCACCGCCGGCGGTTGGCTCGGCGTTGAGAACGATGCCGCGCTCTGTGCGACGATCAGCGAGGCGGTTGGTGTTCCGGTAACCAGCGCTACCCAGGCCGTAACCGGCCTGTTCCGCGAAGCTGGAGTAACGAAATTTGGCCTGGTCACGCCCTATGTTGACGAATTGCAGCGCCAGATCGTCGCCAAATATTCTGACGCCGGATTCGAATGTGTCGGTGAAGCGCATCTTGGCCGCGATGACGGCTATAATTTCGCCCAGATCGAAGACGACACGTGGAGCAGGTTGATTCGCGAGGTCGCCGCGAGCGGGCCGCAGGCAATTACCACCATGTGTACCAATATCAGCGGCGCACCTTTGGCCGAGCCTATGGAACGCGAAACCGGAATCCCGTTGGTCGACAGCATTTCGGCCTCGCTCTGGGATACGATGAGGCTGGCTGGCGCAAATCCGGCGCGTATCACCGGCTGGGGCAAGATGTTTGCCGG
This sequence comes from Pseudomonadota bacterium, assembly GCA_027624955.1. Classification (NCBI taxonomy): domain Bacteria; kingdom Pseudomonadati; phylum Pseudomonadota; species Pseudomonadota bacterium. Next base: position 146,475 of record JAQBTG010000003.1, on the reverse strand, counting down.
TTTTTCCGCTGCTGCCTGACGGTAAATTGTTCACCCGATTGTCCCGCTTTGCATTGTGGCTTGCCGTTGTAATGCTGATCGCCAATCCGCTTGGCGCCGAATCGGCCGACGAACAGGCTGCATCGACGGATTGGCTGCGCAGGCTGGCCGAAAGCGGCACCTCAGAAGGCCAAATGATCCTGCTCGATCAGGCCATGCAGGGTTCTGCCGAGGCGCAGTACGCGCTGGCTATCCTTTTTCGCGGCGACTCTGGTATTCCCGCTGACATGAATCAGGCGCGGCACTGGTACCAAGCGGCAGCGTCGCGGGGCCATGCGGCGGCATTGGAAAGCCTGCGCTATCTCGCCAGCGAGGGCGACGGCGCGGCGTTTTATGCCTTGGGTGTGCTTAACCGTGACGGCCTCGGCGTGCCGCGCGACTTAGATAAGGCGCGGCAAGCCTTCCTTTGGGCAGGCGAGGCTGGTCACGTTGAGGCGCTGTTCGCAGCCGCGGACATGTTGTCAAACGGCATGGGCGGCACCACCGACACCGCCACGGCGCGCGCTACCTATGCGCAGGTTGTGCGCCTCTGCCGGAGCGCCCTGAAGATGGACGGCGAGGGAAACAACGACGATCGCGCTGCGATCGACATACGCACCGCGGCACAATATTGGATCGCCAAAGTATATCTGCTCGGGGCCGGAGAATTTGAGCGCGATGCGGTAGCGGCGGCTTTGTGGTTTGCTGATGCCGCGAGCTCGGGGCTAGGTTCTGCACAGTACGAATTAGGGCGCCTCTATCTGCAAGGTCGCGGCGTGCCGCTCGATCGGGAGAAAGCGCTGGTCTGGCTCGAATACGCGGCAGCACAAGGCGTCAAGGGCGCGGCCGAAGAAATCGCTCAAATCAATAACTAGGGGAACATTCATGACCGGCTTCAACATCGTGGCAACCAATCACACCAGCTTCACAGTGTCCGATATGGATCGTTCATTGGGCTATTTCTGCGATGTGCTCGGGTTTGAGCTATTGAACCGCTCGCCGCGCGATATTGCCTTTATCGAACGCGTCGTGGCGATTCCCGGTGCCGATATCGAGGTCGCTTATGTCCAGGCGCCTGGTCATCGCTTGGAATTAATCGAATATCGCGCACCGGACGGCCGCCGTCAGGTGGAATCACGCCCCTGTGATACCGGCTTCGCCCATGTCGCCTTCGATGTCGATGATATCGACGCGGTTATCGCCGCTTCCGAGAAGGCCGGCGTCAGGCCACTTGGGCCGCCGCAGGATCTCCATCACGGGCCGAACAAGGGTGGCCGGGTTGTTTATACGCGCGACGCCGACGGCATCACCGTGGAATTCATCCAGCCGCCGAAATAGCGCTGCTTCGGCGCATTTCACACCACCGGCGAGCCATAACCCCAGCTGTAGGGCACCGGTCCAGAGAGCGCCACGACGTCGCCGTCCTTCAGCAGGTGCCCGATTTCGATGCCGCCGTTCAGGTCAGGCGTCACGTCGCGACCATTGACCATGGCGATATGTACCCGCCCTGCCGGCAATGCGATTTCGCGCAGCAAATCGCCAAGCGTGCTGCCGGCGGCCATGCTCAGGGTTTGTGGCTCCAACGGCGCGTCATTGTGATGCGCCAAGGAATTGAACAATCTCACTTCAGTTTGAATAATCAGGCTGGGCCGATTGTGGCCGATCGACGGCGTACTCATAAATCCTCCCGCTTCGCGTGGTTTACACGCCGTAGATAAACCATTTGATCGGGAGTTTTATTGATTCGGATCAAAGTAGAGCGGCGGCGATCTCGTCCCATTCCAAAGAGAGGTCGCCGGTATGAACCGGTTCGCCGGCGCGGCGATACCAATATTTGGCGTTCGAAAGATCGCCTTCGACGCGGTGTAAATAGGCATGTACCCAATCGCCGGACTTGCCCTTGGCCGCCTGGGCCAGTTCATGCGCACGGACCCATTCGCCTTTCGCGGCGAACCACAAGGCTTGTAGCCCCAGATCGGCGATCTCTGCCGGCGGTGCATTGCCGCCAACCGACTGTTTGAATTCAGATATATTCATCGCCCACGCCGCCGCTCATTTGGTGCCGGCTGCAGGGGTCGAACCCGCGACCTCGTGATTACAAATCACGCGCTCTACCAACTGAGCTAAGCCGGCACTGGGCGGAAGATAATCGTCCCTCGGTGCGCCGACAAGCGTGGATGAAGCGGGGCTGGTGAGAGATAGTGGCGCTGAACGAGGGATGAGGAATGAAGCCATGGCTGATTCGTTGCGCTTGCCGGCGTTGGATCCGATGACCGTCGCCAACAGGCGGGAACCCGACTACCCGGGGGAGTTTAAAAATATTGTCGCGGGGCGGGCACGTCGGGCGCTTGGGGACGCAGTTGGATTGCAACAATTCGGTGTGAATTTGGTGATGTTGGCGCCGGGAGCGGCCTCAGCGCAACGCCACTGGCACAGCAAAGAGGATGAATTCGTGATAATTCTGAACGGCGAAGTCGTGCTGATCAGCGACAGCGGTGAGCAGACCCTCAAGGCTGGCGATACGGCGGGATTTCCTGCCGGCACCGCGGATGGCCATCATCTCGTGAACCTGGGTTCAGAAGATGCCCGATATCTCGAAATTGGCAGCCGGGTCGCCGGCGATGTGGTGAGTTACCCGGATATCGACTTGGTCTATCTGGGTGACGAAGGAATATTCACTGACAAGCTTGGAAAGGCATACTAAAAATCTTATCTAAAATATTCGAAAAATTTTTTAAACCATTGAATAACAAATAGATTAATCACTTTGTGTTAGCTGGTAAAGCGCCACTGCGGCGGCGTTGGAAACGTTCAGGCTGTGCATGGAATCGGTCAGTTTTATCGCTGCCAGGGTGTCACAATTCTCGCGTGTTAAGCGTCTCAGACCGCTGCCTTCAGCGCCCAACACCAGTGCCACCGGATGTCTCACCGATTCTCCGCCAAGCCGTATGCCGGCTGCCGAATCGAGGCCGATTAGCCAATACCCCATATCCTGTAACTGGCGCATGGCGCGTGACAGATTGGTGACTCTCACCAGAGGTACGGTTTCGAGCGCTCCGGAGGCCGCCTTGGCCAGTGCACCGGTAGCGGCAGGGGAATGGCGCTCTTGAAGGATCACGGCGCGCGCGCCGAAGGCGGCGGCGGAACGCAATATCGCTCCGACATTGTGCGGATCGCTCACCTGATCGAGTAGCAGCACGGGTGCTCTGCCGCCGTCGCGTGAGCAAGCTTCATTCAGGGAAAGAGCGGGTAAAGGCGCGCATTCGAGGAGAAGGCCCTGATGCACGGCTCCTGAAGGCAACATGGCGTCGATTTCCGGGCGTGCCACGGTCCGGCACTCTTTCACGCCGCTTTCCAACTCCGACAATTCGGGCAACTCAGCGTTATTTGCGAGCGAATTTCGCGCTTCGGGGGTGATCAGCAGACGTCGATTTCGCCGCGCCGGGTTGGTGAGCGCCGCCACCACTGGATGAAAGCCGTATATTTGTTCCGCCGCCGCCGATTTGGCGGTCTTTTCCTGCGGATTTTTGGCACGATGGTTTATTCGTCTATTGCGGGTCATGTTGGTGGCTATTATATTGCCCAACAGAACATCATTCTAACTATTCCGAGGCGTCGATTTGACGGGCAGACGGCGGGTGCCGTACGCCCGGATTGTGCGTTGACAAACTAACGTTTCTGCCCATTATGCGCTGTTCCGTATTCTGGGGAATTCCTCGCTTGCGCGGAGGGGTGGCCGAGTGGTTAAAGGCAGCAGACTGTAAATCTGCCGACGTACGTCTACGTAGGTTCGAATCCTACCCCCTCCACCAGGCCGTGATGACCTGATGAAGAGAGTAAGTTCGGCGTTGGACGGCGAAATGGAGGGTTAAAGAATTTTCAGGCGGGTGTAGCTCAATGGTAGAGCTCCAGCCTTCCAAGCTGGTCACGTGGGTTCGATTCCCATCACCCGCTCCAAAAATTCCGATCTCGGCCTGCAGAGGTGCCGAGGCGAAGGACGCGAAGGTGAGACGGCCCAAAGGCGAAAATCGCGAAGACAACAGTTTGAAGACAGCGGTATTTAGGACGAAAGAAAATGGCTAAACAGAAATTTGAACGTACGAAGCCGCATTGCAATGTGGGCACGATTGGGCATGTCGATCACGGCAAGACGACGTTGACGGCAGCGATCACCAAGGTACTTGGCGAGGCAGGCGGTGCGGTATTTGTTCCGTTTGATCAGATTGACAAGGCGCCGGAAGAGCGGGAGCGCGGCATAACGATTGCGACGGCGCATGTTGAGTATGAAACGACGGCGCGGCATTACGCGCATGTTGATTGCCCGGGTCACGCGGATTATGTGAAGAACATGATCACGGGCGCGGCGCAGATGGACGGCGCGATTTTGGTGGTGTCGGCGGCGGATGGCCCGATGCCGCAAACGCGCGAGCACATTTTGCTGGCGCGTCAGGTTGGTGTCCCGGCGCTGGTGGTTTTCATGAACAAGGTCGATCAGGTAGACGACGAGGAGATTCTTGATCTGGTTGAGCTTGAGGTTCGCGAGCTGTTGTCGATGTACGATTATCCGGGCGACGATATTCCGATTGTACGGGGTTCGGCGCTGGCGGCGCTTGAGAGCCGTGACGACGCGATCGGCAAAGAGATGATCATGGAACTGATGCAGGCGGTGGATACTGCCATTCCGCAGCCGGACCGGCCGATCGACAAGCCGTTTTTGATGCCGATTGAGGATGTGTTCTCGATCTCAGGGCGCGGCACGGTTGTGACCGGGCGGATTGAGCGCGGTGTCATCAAGGTTGGCGACGATATTGAGATTGTCGGCGTTAAGGACACGATGAAGACGGTGTGCACCGGGGTGGAGATGTTCCGCAAGCTTCTGGATTCGGGCGAGGCAGGCGACAATGTGGGCGTTTTGTTGCGCGGCACGAAGCGCGAGGAAGTAGAGCGCGGCCAGGTTCTGGCGAAGCCCGGGTCGATCACGCCGCACACCAAGTTTGAAGCGGAGACCTATATTCTGACCAAGGACGAGGGCGGCCGTCATACGCCGTTTTTCTCGAACTATCGTCCGCAGTTTTATTTCCGTACGACCGACATCACGGGGACGATCGAATTGCCGGAAGGCACGGAGATGGTGATGCCGGGCGACAATGTGAATATGAAAGTTAACTTGATTGCGCCGATTGCCATGGATGAAGGCCTGCGCTTCGCAATTCGCGAAGGCGGCCGTACCGTGGGCGCAGGCGTTGTCGCTAAAATTATGGAATAGAATACCAGCCGCGGTCACCCCAGGGTGGCCGTTTTTGGTTTCACAACAGGACCTTGAATATGGCCATAGATAGCCAAAATATACGCATCCGATTGAAAGCGTTCGATCATCGAATCTTGGATTCTTCAACGGGTGAAATCGTCAATACCGCGAAGCGCACTGGTGCACAGGTTCGTGGCCCAATCCCGCTACCGACACGGATTGAGAAATATTGTGTGCTGCGCTCACCGCATATTGATAAAAAATCACGTGAACAGTTCGAAATCCGTATACATAAGCGCTTGCTCGACATTATCGACCCGACACCGCAAACCGTCGATGCGTTGATGAAACTCGACCTTGCCGCCGGTGTCGACGTCGAGATTAGACTTTAGGAAGCGAAGAAATGTCTGGGCCTCAAACAGCACGCCGACGCACCGGGGTGATCGCGCAGAAAATGGGCATGACGCGCATTTTCACCGATGACGGCCGGCATGTTCCGGTTACAGTTCTTAAGATGGATGCGTGCCAGGTGACGGCGCAGCGGACACAGGAAAGTCATGGCTATACCGCGCTGCAACTCGGCGCCGGCAAGGCCAAAGTCAAGAATGTTAGTGGCGCCATGCGCGGTCACTTTGCCAAAGCACGTGTTGAACCAAAGCGCACTGTTGTTGAATTCAGGGTTAGCGAAGATGCGCTCATAGATGTTGGCCAAGAACTTCTTGCCGATCATTTCGCCACGGGCCAATTTGTTGACGTTGTTGGCACCTCCATCGGCAAGGGTTTCGCCGGTGCCATGAAGCGCCATAATTTTTCCGGCCTCCGGGCCAGCCACGGCGTCTCGGTTTCGCATCGTTCGTTAGGCTCGACCGGCCATTGCCAGGATCCCGGTAGGGTATTCAAGGGCAAGAAAATGGCCGGGCATATGGGCGCGGTTAGGAACACGGTTCAAAATTTGGAAATCATTTCGACAGACAGCGACCGCGGCTTGATTCTCGTTCGTGGCGGTGTGCCGGGACCAGAATCTGGAATCGTGTTTGTGTCTGATGCGGTCAAGTTGGATCCGCCGAAAGATGCACCCTTTCCGGCTTCTGTACGGGATTCCGGTTCGAGCGAATCGGACCCGGCAAGTGCGGGGGGTGAAGAGAGCGCAGGCCCTGAGGAATCAGTTATAGCTGGAGAAGCAGCCCCTGAGGCTGCCGAAGAGACTGCATCTAAAGAGACCACGAGCCCACCCGCCGACGAAGAGAAGGTCTGACCCGATGAAGGTCAAAGTCACAGATTTAGAAAACAAGGATGCCGGAGAGATCGAACTCTCCGACAGTGTGTTCGGCGTTGCTGTACGGTCTGACCTCTTGCATCGCGCCGTTCGCTGGCAGTTGGCCAAACGCCAGGCCGGTACGCACAGCACAAAGACTGTCGGCGAGATCAGTGGCACCACACGCAAGCCGTGGAATCAGAAGGGCTCGGGTCGTGCGCGCGCCAGTTCCCTGCGATCACCGCAGTTCCGCGGCGGCGCGGTCATCTTTGGCCCGACCCCTCGCAGTCACGCACATAAGCTTCCAAAAAAGGTTCGCCGTTTGGCTCTCCTTTCAGCGCTTTCGAGTAAGCAAGCCGAGGGCAAACTTCACGTTCTCGATTCTGCATCTATGAAAGATGGCAAGACGGCCGCTCTGGCGCGTCATTTAACGAAGCTTAAAATGACTTCTACCGTCCTCCTTATTGACGGACCAGAGATCGATAAAAATTTGGCATTCGCGGCGCGCAATCTTGTCGGTTTTGATGTTTTGCCGCAGCAGGGTGCGAACGTTTACGACATTTTACGGCGCGATATTTTGGTTTTGACCCGGGCTGCCATAGAGCATTTGGAGGCACGCCTGACATGAGCAAGGACGTCAAGGAGCGCTGGTACGATATAATTCTCGGCCCCCTTGTGACGGAGAAATCCACGCAAGGCAGCGAGAACAATCAAGTAACGTTTAAAGTGTCGCTAGATGCGACCAAGCCGGAAATCAAGAAGGCTGTCGAGAGCCTGTTTGAGGTCAAAGTCAAACAGGTGAACACAATTCGTATGAAGGGCAAGGTCAAGCGCTTCAAAGGCCATCTGGGTAAACGGTCAAACTGGAAGAAAGCAGTCGTATCGCTCGCTGAAGGCGAGACGATCGATATGATGACTGGGGTCTGAGCATGGCGCTGAAAACCTTCAATCCGACCACTCCGAGCCGCCGCGAACTGGTGCTCGTTGACCGTTCTGCGTTGTGGAAAGGTAGGCCGCTTAAAGAACTTACCGAAGGTCTGCACAAGAAGGGCGGGCGGAATAATATGGGCCGCATCACCGCTGATCATCGCGGCGGTGGGCACAAACGGCGCTACCGACTCATCGATTTTAAGCGCACGAAGCATGATGTTTGGGCGACGGTCGAGCGGCTTGAATATGATCCGAACCGTTCGGCGTTTATCGCCCTTGTACGATATGAAGATGGTGAGAACGCCTATATTTTGGCGCCACAACGCTTGGCGCCAGGGGATAAGGTTATCTCCGGAAATCAGGTCGATATTAAACCCGGCAATGCCATGCCGATGAAAAACATTCCGGTCGGCACAATTATTCATAATATTGAGATGAAGCCAGGCAAGGGCGGCCAGATCGCTCGCGCAGCCGGCAGTTATGTGCAGCTGGTCGGCAAGGATCAGGGCTATGCGCTCCTTAAAATGTGCTCCGGCGAGCAGCGTATGGTGCGCGCAGACTGCATGGCAACGGTTGGCGCAGTGTCTAATCCCGATCATCAAAACGAAAACAGTGGAAAGGCCGGCCGCTCTCGGTGGCTTGGCAAACGCCCGCATGTGCGCGGCGTGGCGATGAACCCGGTTGACCATCCCCATGGCGGCGGCGAAGGCCGCACCTCAGGTGGTCGCCATCCTGTTTCGCCTTGGGGCAAACCGACCAAAGGCAAGCGCACACGCAGCAATAAAGAGACCGACCGCTACATTCTGCGGCGCCGGCGTCCGTAGCGACGGGGAGAGTAAAAATGTCACGTTCCTTATGGAAAGGCCCGTTTGTCGATGGCTATCTGCTAAAGAAAGCAGAAGTAGCCCGCGCTTCCGGCCGCAAAGATGTTATCAAAACCTGGTCGCGGCGCTCAACAATCTTGCCGCAATTCGTCGGCTTGACGTTCGGCGTCTATAACGGCCGCAAATTTCTACCTGTCTTGATCAACGAAAACATGGTCGGTCACAAATTGGGCGAATTTTCCCCGACGCGGACATTTTTTGGCCATGCCGGCGACAAACGGGCGAAAAGGGCTTAATCATGGGTAAGCCAGCACGCAAACGTTCTTTAGCGGAAAATGAAGCCAGCGCTGTGCTTCGCAATATTCGCATCAGCCCACAGAAATTGGGCTTGGTTGCTGAAACGATCCGCGGTCAGAATGCCGACGTCGCGTTGAGCAGCTTGACCTTTTCCCGGCGCAGGATATCCGGCGCCGTGAAAAAGTGCCTGCAATCGGCTATCGCCAACGCAGAAAACAACCACGAACTCGATGTTGACCGTCTCATCGTGGCTGAGGCAAATGTCAGCAAGGGATTGGTGATGAAACGCTGGCGTCCGAGAGCGCGTGGGCGAACCGGACGCATCTTGAAACCTTACAGCCACCTGACCATTGTCGTGCGCGAGCGCGCCGAGAGTACATAACGTGCGCGAGCACGCGGAGAGGACATAATGGGTCAAAAGGTAAACCCAATCGGGCTTCGGCTCGGAATCAACCGCACGTGGGATTCCCGCTGGTACGCGGACTCCGACTATAGCCGGCTGTTGTTTGAGGATTTGAATATCCGCAAATTTCTGTTCGATAAGCTAAGCCAGGCTGGAATCGGCAGAATTGTGATCGAGCGACCGGCGAAAAAGGCGCGCATTACAATTCACACCGCGCGCCCGGGCGTGGTCATTGGCAAGAAGGGCGCCGATATCGACAAACTGCGCCTCGATGTCAGTAAATTGACCGGCAGCGAAGTGCATTTGAATATCGTCGAAATCCGCAAACCCGAGATCGAAGCGAAGCTGGTAGCCGAAAATATTGCCCAGCAGTTGATGCGCCGGGTCGCTTTTCGTCGTGCCATGAAGCGCGCCGTTCAATCGGCAATGCGGCTCGGAGCGGAGGGTATTCGTATCAATTGCGGCGGCCGTCTTGGCGGCGCAGAAATTGCCCGCACAGAATGGTATCGCGAAGGTCGTGTGCCGTTACACACGCTGCGCGCCGATGTCGATTATGGCTGTGCGTCGGCGTTAACCGCGTACGGAATCTGCGGCGTTAAGGTTTGGATTTTCAAGGGTGAAATTCTTGCCCACGACCCTATGGCGCAGGACAAACGCGCCCAGGAACATGCGACGCCGCGCTAGAGAACGAGTGTAAAGATCATGCTACAACCGAAATCAACTAAATACCGCAAGGCGCACAAAGGCCGTATTCACGGCCTGGCTAAGGGCGGAACTCAGTTAAATTTTGGCGCCTTCGGCATGAAGGCGCTAACCCCGGGCCGCATGACCGCGCGTGAACTGGAAGCTGGCAGGCGAGCGATCACACGCCACATGAAACGTACTGGTCGCGTTTGGATTCGTGTGTTTCCAGATGTTCCTGTATCCAGCAAACCAGCTGAAGTCCGCATGGGCAAAGGCAAGGGCAGCACAGAATTTTGGATCGCACGGGTTAAGCCGGGCCGCATTCTTTATGAGATCGACGGCGTAACCGAGGAAGTTGCGGCAGAGGCGTTTCGTCTGGCAGCGGCAAAGCTTCGGGTTAAGACCAAGTTGGTCGCACGCGTTATAGAAGGGGTCTGAGACGTGAAAATTGAAGACACCCGAAGCATGACCCCGGACCAATTGAAGGGCGAATTGCTGACATTGAAGAAAGAGGCCTTTAACCTGCGTTTTCAGCAGGCTATTGGCCAATTGGAAAATACCGCGCGCATGCGCGAAGTGCGACGCGATATCGCCAGAGTGAAGATGGTTCTGGGTGATCAGCGACGCAGCAGCGCTGCATCGTAGTCGGGAAAGGAAAGAAGCATGCCAAAGAGGATCATGCAGGGGACGGTCGTGAGCGATAAGGCCGAGAAAACGGTTGTCGTTCGTGTCGACCGGCGCTTTATGCACAGCCTGTATAAGAAAGTTATTCGTCGTTCTAAGCGCTATACCGCGCATGACGAAGCCAATACTCATAGCGTTGGCGATGTTGTGCGAATTCGTGAATGCCGGCCCATCTCGAAGCGCAAGCGCTGGGAAGTAATCGGCGATACCTCCGGTAGCTCGACTTGAGCACCCGGCGGTAGATTACAGACAAGGATTGTTGAACCATGATCCAGATGCAAACAAATTTGGACGTTGCCGATAACTCCGGTGCTCGGCGTGTCCAATGTATTAAGGTGCTTGGTGGCTCGAAGCGGAGATTTGCATCGGTCGGAGATCAGATCGTGGTGTCCGTGAAAGAAGCTATTCCGCGCGGCAAAGTTAAAAAAGGCGAAGTTCATCGTGCGGTTATCGTACGGACCGCCAAGGAGATCAGGCGTAACGACGGCACCGCAATCCGTTTTGATCGCAATGCGGCCGTATTGCTGAACCCCCAGGGTGAGCCCATCGGCACACGTATCTTTGGCCCGGTAACTCGTGAATTGCGGACCAGAAATTATATGAAGATTATCTCGCTGGCGCCCGAAGTTCTCTAGGCGCGCGGGACGAAATTGAGCAGGAAACGATGGCAAAGCGTAAAATAAAAAAGGACGATGAAGTGATCGTCCTCACCGGTCGCGACAAAGGGAAGCGCGGCACGGTCAAGAAGGTGAACGTGAAGGATAGTCGGCTTGTGGTCGATGGCATCAACATGGTCAAACGCCATGTTCGGCCATCACAGACCGACCCACAGGGCGGCATTCAAGAACGTGAAGCCGCTATTCATATATCCAATGTGGCGCTTATTGATCCGGTGGAAAACACCCACACTCGCGTCGGTTACCGCATCTTGGACGATGGCCGAAAGGTCCGTTTCGCCAAGCGTTCGGGGGAGGTCATCGATGCCTGACAAAAGCGCAATGCCACGTTTAAAAGTCGTTTACGAGACCGAAATTTGCCCGAAATTGATGGAGCAGTTTGGCTATAAAAACCGCATGCAACTGCCAAAACTCGAGAAAATCGTCATCAATATGGGCGTTGGCGAAGGGTCGGCGGACAAAAAGAAAATTGAAGCGGCCGTCCGCGAAATGACACTGATCGCTGGGCAGAGGCCGGTTGTGACCAAGGCTAAGAAATCGATCTCGACATTTAAGGTTCGCGAGGGCATGGATGTCGGATGCATGGTTACGTTGCGGCGCACCAGAATGTATGAATTTCTTGATCGTCTGGTGACGATCGCACTGCCTCGGGTTCGCGATTTTCGCGGCCTACCAGCAAGGAGTTTTGACGGTCGGGGCAACTATGCGCTCGGGCTAAAGGAGCAGATCGTTTTTCCTGAAATCGAATATGACCAGGTGGATGAAGTGCGCGGCATGGATATCGTTATTTGTACGACTGCCGCGACGAACGAGGAAGGCCGTGCATTGCTGACCGCCTTCCAGCTGCCGATCATTGTAAATAGCACACAATAGAAGAGAGAGTAGAATGGCCAAACAAAGCGCCATACAGAAGAACAATAGGCGAAAACGGATCGTTGCGCGCGATGCCGAGAAGCGCGCGGCATTAAAAGCCATCATGCGCGATCTGACGATTCCCGGTGAGGAACGTTTTTCAGCGATGCTCAAATTGTCGAGCTTGCCGAAAAATGGTGCCAAAATACGGGTCCGCAATCGCTGCGCTTTGACCGGACGCCCGCGTGCCGTCTACCGTAAGTTTGAACTTTCCCGCATTGCGATGCGCGACCTTGCCTCGTCTGGATATATTCCGGGCATGGTCAAATCGAGCTGGTGAGGGCGCTTTATGACAATGAGTGACCCAATTTCCGACATGATCACCCGCATTCGTAACGGCCAGCGGGCGCATAAAAGCTCGATCAGCACACCCGCTTCGAATATGCGCGGCGCAGTTTTGGATGTACTGCAAAAAGAAGGCTACATTCGCGGCTATACCAAAGACGAATCCGTGGCCGGGAAGCCGAGTTTCGAGGTCGAGCTGAAATATAGTGAGGGCCAACCGGTGATTGTTGAGATTAAGCGAATCTCACGTCCTGGACGGCGGGTATATTCAGGCGTCGGGGATATCCCCCGGATCTATAACGGCCTCGGCATATCGATTATTTCGACATCGCGCGGTGTATTGTCGGATATCGAAGCTCGCAAACAGCATATCGGCGGAGAAGTTCTCTGCCACGTGTTTTAGAGGCCTAGGAGGGCGTAATGTCTCGCATCGGGAAAAGTCCGGTTGCAGTGCCTAGTGGCGTCGAGGTCCGTATCGCGGAGAACGACATTACGGTTAAAGGCAAATTGGGTGAGCTGCATATGGCGATTGCGTCTGAAGTACGCATCACCAGAGAAAATGATCAGCTTTTGTTTGAACCAAAAGACGATTCCAATCGAGCTCGTCAGCTATGGGGTTTCTACCGGGCGAACGTGAACAATATGGTTCAGGGCGTCAGCGTTGGCTTTACCAAGAGTCTCGAAATACAAGGCGTCGGCTACCGCGCTGCGATTCAAGGCAAGCGATTGAAGCTCGATCTCGGGTATAGCCATTCCGTTCTTTATGACATCCCGGATGGCATCACCATCACGTGTGAAAAACCAACCGATATTGCCGTAACCGGCCGGGATAAACAGATTGTCGGCCAAGTGGCGGCAGATATTCGCTCATTTCGTAAACCTGAACCCTATAAGGGCAAAGGTATTCGTTATGTGGGCGAGTATGTGCGGCGCAAAGAAGGCAAGAAGAAGTAGGCAAGGACATGTTACGAAAACAAGAACTACACGAACGTCGAAAAACACGCTCGCGCACCAGACTGCGTCGATTGGGCAACGACCGCCCACGCCTTTCGGTATTCCGATCTGGAAAGCATATCTATGCGCAAGTTATAGACGAGGACCAGGGAAAGATCGTCGCGGCTGCTTCAACGGTTGAAAAAGATACCCGTTCTGAATTGAAGAACGGGTCCAACAAAGAAGCGGCAGGCAGAATTGGCAAGACGATCGCAGAGCGGACTCTCGCAGCCGGCGTAACCGCGGTCGTTTTCGACCGTGGTGCTTACAGATATCATGGTCGGGTCAAAGCCCTGGCCGAAGCCGCCCGCGATGGCGGGCTGAACTTTTAGGAAGTAGTTTTATGGCACGACCGGACATGGGCGCCCGTTTAAGGGGCGATCGGGAAGATCCAGAGTTTGCGGATAAGTTGGTTTATATCAACCGCGTCTCAAAAGTGGTCAAGGGTGGCCGGCGCTTCAGTTTTTCAGCGCTTGTCATCGTCGGTGACCGGCGCGGTCGCGTTGGATTCGGCACCGGCAAGGCGCGCGAAGTACCGGAGGCCATCCGCAAGGCGACCGAACAGGCCAAACGCAAATTGATACGGGTACCGATGCGCGAGGCACGTACATTGCATCACGATATCGAAGGGCGTTTCGGCGCTGGCCGGGTGGTGATGCGCTCCGCCCCGGCAGGCACAGGTATTATTGCCGGTGGACCAATGCGTGCGGTTTTTGAGATGGCCGGAATGAAGGACGTCGTGGCCAAATCAATCGGGACATCGAACCCACATAATATGGTCCAGGCGACATTTGACGGATTTGAACGCTGCGTGTCACCGCGCAGCATTGCCGCCAAACGCGGCAAAAAGGTAAGCGAAATTTTCGGGCGCGAAGAGCCCGCGGAACAGACGGGCTAGAATCATGTCTTCACCGACAAGCGGTAAAATCCGCGTTACTCAGATAGGCAGCCCAATCGGCCGCCTAAAATCACAGCGAGCGACGCTAATCGGGCTTAGCCTCAACAAAATGAACCGTACGCGGGTGCTGGAAGATACTCCTTCGGTGCGTGGTATGGCGTTGAAGATCCGCCATCTTGTGCGGATTGAACCGGTGAACGAAGGAAGCGGATCATGAAGCTAAATGAACTATCCGCACGGCCGGGCGCGACGAAAGCCAAACGGCGTGTCGGCCGCGGCATCGGGTCGGGCAAAGGCAAGACAGCAGGAAGCGGCCATAAGGGTCAAAATTCTCGCTCGGGCGTCAGCCTTAACGGGTTTGAAGGCGGTCAAATGCCTTTTTACCGCCGTATGCCAAAGCGCGGTTTCACAAATATTTTCCGCAAAGAATATGAAATTCTCAATGTCGGGCAGCTTCAGAAGGCTGTAGATGACGGCCAATTGGACGCAAAGAACATGGTCGATGAAGCTGCGCTAAAAGCCTCCAAGCTGGTGCGTGGCTCCAGCGATGGCGTGCGCATCTTGGCGAAGGGCGAGCTTACCGTTGCACTACAGATTGACGTTGCCGGCGCTTCGAAAGCGGCAATGGCGGCAATCGAAAATGCCGGTGGCAAGATTACTGTCCGGCCCGCCAAAATACTGCCCGCGGATTCAAAAAAATCCATACGGAGAGCCGCTAGAAAGATATATAAAACCGATGATGAAGCCGCAGCGCCGGCCAAGACACAAACCGGAGACGGCAAAGCTAGTTAAGGTCCGACAGACGGATAACCACGGATAATCAATGGCGTCAGCAGCCGAACAACTCGCGGCAAATTTGAATTTCGGCGCTTTTGCAAAAGCGAAAGAACTTCAAAAGCGTCTGCTCTTTGCGTTTGGCGCGTTGGTCGTTTATCGCCTGGGCACCTATATCCCGCTGCCTGGGATTGATACCAATGTAATTGCCGAAGTATTTGAGCAGCAGGCCGATGGCATTCTCGGCATGTTCAACATGTTCGCCGGCGGTGCTCTCGGGCGCATGACGATTTTCGCTCTCAACATCATGCCATACATATCTGCCGCAATTATTATCCAGTTGGGCACTGCGGTGGTCCCCTCCCTCGCGCAATTGAAAAAGGATGGGGAGGCCGGGCGCAAGAAGATCAATCAATATACCCGCTATGGCACCGTTTTTCTGGCCGCCATACAGGCCTATGGAATTGCCGTCGGCCTCGAGAGTTTCCAGGGTCAAACCGGCGGTGCCGTGTTGGAACCGGGCATGTTTTTCCGTCTGACTACCGTGGTGACGCTCACCGGCGGCACCATATTTCTGATGTGGCTGGGTGAGCAAATAACCGCGCGCGGTATCGGCAATGGCATTTCACTGATTATCTTTGCCGGCATTGTCTCCGAATTGCCGCGCTCCCTAGTGAATACGTTGGAATTAGGCCGGACCGGCGTACTCTCTGGCGGTATATTGGTCGTTCTTATCGTCATGGTGCTGGGCGTGATTAGTTTCATCGTTTTCATCGAACGATCGCAGCGCCGAATCGTCGTGCAATATCCCAAGCGCCAGGTTGGACGGCGCATGTTCGGCGGCGAAAATTCACATTTGCCGTTGAAGCTCAATACCGCCGGCGTGATTCCGCCAATTTTTGCTAGTTCCATCCTACTTCTGCCGATCACCGCAATCAGCATGAATGCGGGACAGGGCCCTGGCTGGCTAACGGATGTGGCGGGCTTCCTCGGGCGCGGCCAGCCGATGTATATGCTGCTCTATGCTGCGGCAATTATCTTTTTTACGTTTTTCTATACCTCCGTCGTCTTCAATCCGACGGATACGGCGGATAACCTCAAGAAGAATGGCGGCTTTGTTCCGGGCATTCGCCCGGGTAAGAATACCGCGGCCTATCTCGATTATGTGCTCACGCGCCTGACGGTTGCTGGCGCACTCTATTTGACCGCCGTCAGCCTTCTGCCCGAGCTATTGATTTCACAATATGCAGTGCCGTTCTATTTCGGTGGCACCAGCCTATTGATCGTGGTGACGGTGACCATGGATACGGTCGGCCAAATTCAATCCCATTTGCTGGCACATCAGTATGAAGGACTGATCAAGAAGTCCAAATTGCGGGGTTCGCGGCGGTGAATCTCATACTTCTGGGCCCCCCAGGAGCCGGTAAAGGCACTCAAGCACAGCGTCTGATGGCGCATTACGGCATCCCACAACTCTCTACTGGTGAAATGCTGCGCGCTGCTGTGGCCGAAGGAAGTGAATTGGGCAAACAGGCGAAATCAATCATGGAAGCTGGCGATCTGGTGCCGGACGATCTTATGATCAAACTTATTTCGCAGCGTATTGGACGCGATGATTGTGCAAATGGGTTCATTCTTGACGGATTTCCGCGCACCACTGCTCAGGCTGAGGCGCTCGACGAAATGTTGGCCGAGCGGAAATTACAATTGGACAAGGTGATCGCGATTGCGGTCGACGAACAAGCGTTGATCGAGCGCATTTCCGGACGCTTCAGCTGCGCCGATTGCGGCACTGGATATCACGATTCGTTTAAACAACCGGTTGCCGAGGGTGTGTGTGATAAATGCGGCGGCGCAAATTTTGAGCGCCGCAAGGATGACAACAGGGAAACCGTTGAAGCGCGATTGCGCACCTACCACCAGCAAACTGCACCGATTATACCCTATTACGAGCTAAATGGCCGCCTTGTGCGAGTCGATGGGATGGCTGAAATCAACACCGTCGGCGACGCCATATTGGCTCTTTTATAAGGTGCTAGAGGTGATTGACTTAGCGGCATGGTTTGTCGATAATCCCGCCCAGTTTGGGCACGCGCCCCGGGAGTTTTCCGTGGCGCGCCTTTTGTTCTGCGAGGAGTACTGATCTTGGCCCGAATTGCTGGCGTCAACATCCCAACAAACAAGCAGGTCGGCATCTCGTTGACCTATATATTCGGGATCGGCCGTACCAAAGCGCTCGAAATTCTGACAACTGCCGGCGTTCCGGCAGATCGCCGGGTGAACGAGATGAGCGACGCCGATGTCGCCAAAGTGCGCGAAATCGTCGACCGGGATTACACGGTCGAGGGTGATCTGCGCCGCGCCACCGCGATGAATATCAAACGTCTGATGGATTTAGGCGTTTATCGTGGCATCCGCCATCGCCGCGGACTACCGGTGCGCGGCCAACGCACCCATACCAATGCGAGAACGCGCAAAGGCCCGGCGCGCGCAATCGCCGGCAAGAAGAAGTAGGACTGAACCATGGCCAAACCAACATCCGTCCGCAAGCGCGAACGGAAGAATATCTCTTCCGGCGTCGCACATGTTAATTCCACCTTCAATAACACCATGATCACCATCACCGACGTGCAGGGAAACACAATTTCCTGGTCATCGGCAGGCGGAATGGGCTTTCGCGGGTCACGCAAATCGACCCCCTATGCCGCTCAAATGGCCGCAGAGGATGCCGCAAAGAAGGCGGCGGAACATGGTATGAAATCGCTTGAAGTCGAAGTGAAGGGGCCGGGGTCCGGTCGAGAATCGGCGCTCCGTGCGCTGCAAACAGCGGGTTTTATCGTCACTGCAATCCGTGATGTCACACCAATCCCGCATAATGGCTGCCGGCCGCGCAAACGCCGCCGCGTCTAACGAATAAATGGGTGCGCTCCGGCGCACTTATGAGCGCCGTCGAAGACGGCAATTAAGTAGCAAACCGCAATTTCCGAGCGATTTTCCGCTCACCTATTCTGTGAGGTCGTATCCGTGATCCAGAAAAACTGGCAGGAACTTATCAAGCCGTCGAAATTAGCTATTTCACCCGACGGAGACAGTAAAAACATAGCAATCCTAGTCGCCGAACCGCTCGAGCGCGGCTTTGGCGTGACGCTCGGTAACGCCCTCAGGCGTGTTCTGTTGTCATCGTTACAGGGTGCCGCAGTCACGGCCATTCAGGTTGAGGGCGTACTGCACGAGTTTTCGACCATCCCGGGCGTGCGCGAGGATCTCACTGACATCGTCCTCAACATTAAATCTCTGGCGCTGCGGATGCACGGCGAGGGTCCAAAACGACTTACGCTCAAGGCAACAAAGCCCGGTGAAGTAACAGCTGGCATGATCGAAACCGGCCATGACGTTGAAATCATGGACCCGGATCTGGTGATCTGCACGCTAGACCAAGCGGCAAATCTGAGCATGGAATTGACCGTGCAAACCGGCAAGGGATATGTCGCGGCGGTACAGAACCGGCCGGAAGACGCTCCGATTGGGTTCATCCCCGTCGATGCGCTTTATAGCCCTGTGAAGAAAGTCGCTTACAAGGTTGAGAATACACGTGTTGGGCAAGTCACCGATTATGACAAGCTGTCGATGACCATCGAAACCAACGGCACGGTCACGCCGGAAGATGCCATCGCACTGGCCGCCCGTGTTATTCAGGACCAACTGCAGCTTTTTATCAATTTCGAAGAGCCGCGCGAAGCTCATCGCGAGGAGCATGCGGTCGAGCCGGAATTCAATCCCAACCTGTTGAAAAAGGTCGACGAGTTGGAGCTTTCCGTACGCTCCGCCAACTGTCTCAAGAACGACAACATTATTTATATCGGAGATTTGATTCAGCATTCCGAATCAGAAATGCTACGCACCCCTAATTTTGGCCGTAAATCCTTAAACGAGATCAAGGAAGTGCTCAGCCATATGGGGCTGCATCTGGGCATGGAAGTGGCCAGCTGGCCGCCAGAAAATATCGAAGAGATGGCAAAAAGGCTGGAAGAGCCTTATTAAGAAGAGGCGCCACGGCGCAAGGAGAGAGAGATGCGGCATCGCAATAGTGGGCGCAAACTAAACCGGACATCGAGTCACCGTAGGGCGATGCTTCGCAATATGGCAACGGCGTTGTTAAAACATGAGCAGATCAAAACGACCCTACCGAAGGCCAAAGAACTTGGCCCGGTAGTGGAACAAATGATTACGCTCGGAAAGCGCGGAAGCTTACATTCCCGACGCCAGGCGCTTAGCTACCTCATGGACGAGGCGATCGTCCGCAAATTGTTCGACGGTTTGGCCGAACGCTATGAAAGCCGGGCAGGGGGCTATACCCGAGTGCTTAAGGCGGGCTTCAGGTATGGCGATTCAGCGCCCATGGCCTATATCGAATTAGTGGACCGAGATGAAGATGCCAAAGGCCTCGATTCCGGGCCGGACATGAGCCTCGATGAGATGGAGGAGGAAAAAGTTTCTGCCTGAACAGGCGAGAAATTTTAGCTCCGCAGATATACAGGGCGGCCCCAATGGGGCTGCCCTTTGTCGTTGTGCAGCGTTAGATTGACAAAGATGGCAAAACAGGCCGCCCCTTCTTTATTCGACAAAGATGCGCCACGACCTCTGGCGGAGCGCATGCGCCCCGGTCAGCTCGATCAGGTTGTCGGCCAGGATCACCTGTTGGGCGAGCAAGGGGTTCTCGGCCGTATGGTCGCTGCAGGGCGGCTCGCCTCTCACATCCTGTGGGGCCCGCCGGGCTGCGGAAAAACGACTATTGCCCGTCTCCTTGCGACCCATTCGGATCTTGAGTTTGAACCCCTGAGCGCCGTTTTCTCCGGTGTCGCTGATTTACGCAAAATTTTCGAGCGCGCCCGTGAACGCCGCCAGTCCGGGCAGGGTACGATGTTGTTCGTCGATGAAATACATCGCTTTAACCGCGCGCAACAGGATGCATTCCTGCCGGTTGTCGAAGACGGCACGGTGACCCTCGTCGGCGCGACCACGGAGAATCCATCGTTCGAGCTGAACGGCGCACTCCTGTCACGTTGCCAGGTGCTGGTTCTGCGCCGCCTCGATGATGAGGCCCTGGCCGAATTGATGGAGCGCGCCGAGGCGGCGGAAGAGAGGCCCCTGCCGCTCGACGATCAGGCCCGCGTTGCCCTGCGCGCCATGGCGGACGGAGATGGCCGCTTCCTGCTCAACATGGTTGAGGAGCTCTTCGCGTCAGGGGTACGGGACAGGATGGACAACAAGGCGCTGGCCGAGGCGGTCCAACGCCGCGCTCCGCTTTACGACAAGGCGCAGGAGAGCCATTACAATTTGATCAGCGCGCTGCACAAATCTCTGCGCGGTTCAGATGCGGACGCTGCGCTTTATTGGCTGACCCGCATGCTGGCAGGCGGCGAGGACCCCAACTATATCGCGCGGCGTTTGGTGCGCTTTGCGTCAGAGGATGTTGGCCTGGCCGAACCCGGTGCGCTGCCGCAAACCATGGCGGCGTGGCAGGCCTATGAGCGCCTGGGTTCGCCCGAAGGGGAGTTGGCGCTTGCCCAGGCCGTGCTCTATCTGGCGACAGCGCCCAAATCCAACGCTGCGTATAAGGCCTTGAGTGCGGCCATGCGCACAGCACGGGAAAGCGGCTCGACCATGCCACCGAAGCACATCCTCAACGCCCCGACTGGCTTGATGAAGGATTTGGGATATGGCGACGGCTATGTCTATGATCATGAAACAGAAGACGCATTTTCCGGCCAGAATTATTTCCCCGACGATTTGCCGCGCCAAGAATTTTACCGCCCGGTGGAGCGCGGATTTGAACGTGAAATCAAGAAACGCCTCGATTATTGGAACAAGCTGCGCGACGATGGCGGCGAGCAGGGCCGGAGAAGCGAATGAAGTTAGTTCTAGCGATCGCGTTCGGTGGCGCCGTCGGCTCTGTCGGTCGCTATTATGTCGCTGACCTCGCGGAGCGTTGGTTTGCTTCATTCCTGGGTACCGGTTTTCCCTACGGCACGGTCGTGGTCAATGTGCTGGGCTCATTCATATTCGGTGCTTTGATCGAAAGTTTTGCCGTAACATTGATGCCCAGCGCCGAGATTCGGGCATTGGTATTTGTCGGTGTCCTCGGCTCGTTCACGACCTTTTCGGCCTTCTCATCGGACAGTTATTTGTTGCTGGAGCGTGGCGAGACCGGAAGGGCACTGCTTTATATTTTCATTTCGGTCGCCATATCCCTGGGTGCCTTTTTTGTTGGACTTCGTCTATTGCGATTGATCCTCGCATGAGCGGTGTAAAAACCCTTTTGGTGGCCGCTGACGACGCCGATATCAGGCTCGACCGGTGGTTTCGAAGCCGTTATCCAGGCCTCAGCCATGGCAGACTTGAGAAGCTTTTACGCACCGGCCAAATCCGAGTCGACGGGCGCCGCGCCAAGGCGAGTCTGCGTCTCGTCGTTGGAAGTGAGGTGCGGATACCGCCGCTCGCGGCCGAAACAGGTGCCCCCGCAAGAGGCAGATCCAGCGCGCCCGCGCCGAGTGACGCGGATTTAGCGGCGGCCCAGGAATGGGTCATCTACCGCGACGAAATGATGCTGGCGATCAACAAACCCGCGGGTCTCGCCGTGCAGGGCGGCTCGGGCGTAACACACCATGTCGATGCTTTGCTGGATGGCCTGCGCTTCGGCGCCGACGACCGCCCTCGGCTGGTGCACCGGCTCGACAAGGACACCAGCGGCGTGCTGTTGCTGGCGCGCACTGCCGCCGCCGCACGTCATTTGACAAAATGGTTCCGCGACCAGGAACTACGCAAGGTGTATTGGGCGCTGACTATCGGCCGGCCCGATCCTGGGCGCGGACGTATCGATGCGGCGATCGCCAAGAAAACCACCCCAACAGGAGTTGAACGCGTTGTTCCAGCGCCGGACGGGGCCGACGCGACGACTTTTTACGCGACGGTTGAGGCCGCAGGAAGCAGCATGGCCTGGCTGGCGCTCTCGCCGCGAACTGGGCGCACCCATCAATTGCGCGTGCATTGCGCGGAAGTTCTAAACTGCCCAATTCTTGGCGATAAGAAATATCCCGCCGAATCAGACCCGTTGGAAACGATCGGATTTGGTGCCGGCTTGCACCTCCACGCCCGGTCACTGAGTCTGCCACATCCGGGTGGCGCCGGCGCACGGCGCGCGCGCCTTGTTCTGGTGGCGCCGCTGCCGCCGCACATGGCAAGAACCTGGCAACATTTGGGATTCGATCCGGGCACGGACGGCGATCCCTTTGCCGAACTGAACACATGACGCAGCTCGTCATGTTTGATTGTGACGGCACGTTGGTTGATAGCCAGTACGTCATCATCGATTCCATGCAAGCCGCCTTTCGCGCGCACGGCGTCGCGCCACCGGCGCCCGAGGCAGTAAAAAGGATCGTTGGATTGTCTTTGCCGCAAGCCATCGGCCAACTGCACGGCGACGCAGATGTCACGACAATCGAAAGCCTAGTGGCGGCCTATAAGGAATGTTTTCTTGAATTGCGTGCCAGCCCCAACCTGCACGAGCCGTTATTTGCCGATGTCGTCGAGACGCTCACGCTTCTGGAAGAGACCGGATACGTTCTTGGCATTGCCACCGGGAAATCCCGACGCGGCTTGTCCGCGATCTTGGAAACCCATGGTCTCGCCAGGCATTTTGCAACTTTGCAAACTGCGGATGATGCGCCCAGCAAACCGCATCCCGGCATGTTGGAGCGTGCGATGGCTGAAACCGGCATGGACAAGGATGAAACCGTGCTTATCGGCGATACGGTGTATGACATCGAAATGGCCTTAAATGCCGGTGCCAGTGCGTTCGGCGTGGCCTGGGGCTATCATGACGTGGTCGAGCTGAAAGCAGCCGGAGCCGATCTGGTACTTGATCAATTGGTTGATTTACCACCTGTTTTGAAACAACGGCGACGGAAAGTGTAAGCGATGCGGATTCGATGGTGGCATGGCGTTGTAGGAATTATCGGACTGATCTTCCTAGTCGTGGTCGTTGGCGTCGTTTTGTTGAGCGTTCAGGATGTTAACAAATTTAAAGACCTGCTGGCCCGCAAAGTGAGTGAAAAAACCGGCCGTGAACTCACGATCGCCGGAAATTTCGACCTATCGATATCTTTCAGCCCGTCGATCACGGCGGACAATGTGACGTTTGAAAATGCCGCCTGGGGCACGCGCCCCGAAATGCTGAAACTCGGCCATGTGGAGGCCAAGGTCGCGTTGTTCCCCATGCTGAGTGGCGATATCGAAATCGAACGCCTTATTCTTGAAGATATGGATCTACTGGCCGAAACCAATGAAGACGGCGTCGGTAATTGGGTTTTCGGCGACAAGCGACACGAAGACAGAGACGACGGAGAAGATGATTCGGGCGGCGATCTCCCGGTCATCGATGACCTCCGTATTGATAATGCGTTGGTGCATTATCGCGACGGTCAGACTGGTGAGCGCCATGTGGTTATGATCGCCCACGCCGAAGCCGATGGTGGCGGCGCGAGCGGCGGGAATTTTGCCTTGGAAGGCGTGTGGAACAACAGTCCCATCGATGCCTCTGGCAGCATTGGCCCCGGCGATGAGAATGTTGCGGTGGCGTTCGTGATTGAGATGTTCGGCGCCAAAACAGAGATGTCGGGTACGGTTGGCGAGTTGGACGAATTCGAGGACGTAGCGTTGCATGTCCGCGTGGCCGGCGAAAAACTATCTGATCTCAATGTGATCGCCGGGTCTCTCCCTGCTGTCGGCCCGTATGCACTTCAAGCCGACCTGCGGGACGGTGCGAATGGCACATACATACTAGAGAATTTTAAGGCGCAAATTGCGGAGAATGATCTGGCCGGCAGGCTCGAACTTTCGTCCGGCAAGCGGCCACGTCTCACGGCCGATTTGACTTCAGCATTACTCGACCTCGATGCGTTGCTGGCGAAAGCTAATGGCGATGCGCCAGTGCCAAGCTCAGACGTTAGCGACGCTGACGCAACGGGCGAGGCCGGCACCTCGCCTGAGGATGCCGGGCAGAAGCGGGTGTTCTCGGAAGAGCCGCTAAATTTTGCCGCGCTCGACGAGGCAGACGCGCGGGTGTCTCTGAAAGTTTCGGAACTACGCTATCGCGGCTTGTCTTTGCGGGATGCGAAGCTCGATCTTGAGCTGGAACAAGGATTATTGCGAATCGAACCCGTGCAGGCGGGCCTAGGCGACGGCGACGTGGTGGCACGGATCGAGCTTCAAAGCCGCTCTGCACGTCCAGAATTGCAGCTCGAATTTGGCTTAATTGACGTGGATCTCGCCGCCGTCAAACCGCTGTTCGACCTTAGCGATATCATCAGTGGGCCGCTCGATCTGGAGATTGTGCTTGCCGGACAGGGCCGTTCGGCGCACGAAATAGCTGCGACTCTCGGTGGCCGGGTCAATCTGGAGATTGGCGCCGGCACCATCCCCAACGCCTATGTCGATCTCATTGCTGCCGATTTGTTGCGCTTTATCGTGCCCGGCGCTGAGGGCGATGCAGCGCAACTGAATTGCTTTGTCGCCCGCTTTGACGTGAAGAATGGTGTGGCCCTCAATACGGCCCTACTGTTCGATACCGCTCTCACAACGACTGCGGGGAAAGGACAAATCGACCTTGGTCGCGAGTTGGCCGATCTAACCGTCGTGCCGCGTCCGAAAGATCCGTCGCTCTTGAGTCTCGCCATTCCGGTCGTCATCGATGGACCGCTTCTTGATCTCAGTTATAATCTCAAGAAAGAAGAAGCGCTTCTCGGCCTCGCGGGTACTGTGTTGGGAACGGCGTTAATGGGACCGTTTGGCATCTTGATCCCCTTGGTCAGCGCGGGCTCCGGTGACGAAAATCCGTGTATTACGGCGCTTGAGCAACCCGCCCAAAATGAACAAGGCGCCAAAGAGACGCCCGCCAAAGCTGTCGAAGAGCTGTTGGACGGCGTTCTCGGCATCTTCGATTAGCGGAATGAAAAAGCGCTTCTACAAGAACGCCGCGGTAGAGAAACTGGATGACGGCTTTACAGTGGCGCTCGATGGCCGCTCCATAAAAACGCCGGCCAAACTACCTCTGGTGATCAGCATTGAAGAGTTAGCCGAGGCGGTGGCGGCGGAGTGGCGTGCGCAAAACGGCGAAATTCGCCATGAGACCATGCCAATGATGCGATTTGTCTGCACCGCGCTTGACCGGGTTACGCCCAGCCGAGCGGCGGTGATCCTTGAGACGATTAAATTTGCTGAGACTGATCTGCTCTGTTATCGGGCGGCACAGCCGGAAGAACTGGCGCGGCGTCAGCTGGAGCATTGGCAACCACTTCTTGATTGGGCTGAAACCCATTACGGCGCCGGTCTCAACACGACAACGGGGCTGACGCCTATTGCCCAGGATGAAGCTTCTTTGGCGCGTCTGCGCGCGGCAGTCGAGGCTGAGAGTGACCTTACCTTGACCGGTTTACATGTCGCGACCGCGGCAAGCGGCTCCCTTGTAGTTGCTCTGGCGCTGTTGGAACGGGAAATCGATTCGCAGCACGCTTGGGCGACTTCTCATATCGATGAGCGTTGGCAACTCGAGCGCTGGGGCGAGGATGAGGAGCTTTTTGAGCGTCTGGAAGGACTGCGAAGGGAAATTTCCGCTGCGGGCGAATTTCTGGCATTGTCACGCTCTTGAGTCGGCGAGCGTAAGGGAATTTGAATGCAGGATATCATCCGGCAATTGGAGGAAAAGCGGGCAGCGGCGCGCCAAGGCGGCGGCGAAAAACGCATTGCCGCGCAGCATGCGAAGGGCAAACTAACGGCGCGCGAAAGGTTGGAACTGCTGCTCGATAGCGGATCGTTCGAGGAATATGACATGTTCGTCGAGCATCGCTGCAGCGATTTCGGCATGGCCGACAGCGTCATCCCTGGTGACGGTGTCGTGACCGGCCACGGAACCGTGAACGGGCGGCTGGTCTTTGTGTTCAGCCAGGACTTCACAGTCTTTGGTGGCTCGCTCAGCGAAGCCCATGCCGAAAAGATATGCAAGATCATGGATCAGGCGATGAAAGTCGGCGCGCCGGTGATCGGGCTTAACGATTCCGGCGGCGCGCGCATCCATGAGGGCGTTGCCTCACTTGGCGGCTATGCCGAAGTATTTCAGCGCAACGTGTTGGCCTCCGGCGTGGTGCCGCAAATTTCCGTAGTCATGGGGCCATGCGCCGGTGGGGCGGTCTATTCTCCGGCGATGACCGACTTTATCTTCATGGTCGAAAACAGTTCCTACATGTTCGTCACCGGCCCCGACGTGGTGAAAACCGTCACCCATGAACAAGTCAGCCATGAGGAATTGGGCGGCGCCATCACCCATACAGCCACTTCCGGCGTTGCCGACCGGGCATTTGGTGACGATGTGGAGACGCTCGCCGAAGTGCGCCGTTTTATCGACTTTCTGCCGGCCTCCAACCGCGAGCAAGCGCCGACATGGCCGAGCGAAGATCCGATCGATCGCCCCGATCCATCGCTCGACACGTTGATCCCGGCCGATCCGCAAAAACCCTATGATATGAAGGAGCTGATTGGAAAGATCACCGATGAAGGCGATTTTTTCGAAACCAAGCCAAATCATGCACAAAACATCATCACCGGCTTCGCCCGCATGGGCGGCGCGACAATCGGCATCGTCGCTAATCAGCCCATGGTTCTGGCCGGCTGCCTCGATATCGCCTCGTCGCGGAAAGCCGCACGATTCGTCCGATTTTGTGATTGCTTCAACATTCCAATTCTCACCCTGGTCGATGTGCCGGGCTTCCTGCCGGGCACCGATCAAGAGCATAACGGCATTATCACCCATGGCTCAAAACTGCTTTATGCCTATGCCGAGGCGACGGTGCCCAAGGTCACGTTGATCACCCGCAAAGCCTATGGCGGCGCCTATGACGTGATGAGTTCCAAGCATCTCAGAGGCGACGTCAACTATGCTTGGCCAACCGCCGAAATCGCCGTTATGGGCTCGAAGGGCGCGGTCGAAATCATCTTCCGCGGCGCGCTGGATGATCCCGAGGCGGTGGAGCGCCAGACAGAAGAATACCGCAACAAGTTCGCAAACCCGTTCATCGCAGCCCATCGCGGATATATCGACGACATTATCATGCCGCATAATACACGCCGGCGCCTGGGCCGCGCCTTCGCCATGCTACGCAATAAGAAGCTCGAAAATCCGTGGAAAAAACACGGCAATATTCCGCTCTAACTAATAAGAGAACGGCGTCACGCCTATGTTTAAAAAAATCCTGATTGCCAACCGGGGCGAAATCGCCTGCCGCGTTATTCGTTCGGCGCGGGCGATGGGAATCGCCAGCGTTGCGGTTTATTCCGATGCCGATAATGGTGCTCTGCACATGCGCGAGGCCGATGAAGCCATCGCGATCGGACCGGCGGCGGCGAACGAAAGCTATCTGAAGATCGAAACGATTATCGCGGCGGCCAAGCAGAGTGGCGCCGATGCGGTACATCCGGGCTATGGTTTCTTATCTGAGAACCCCAACTTTGCCGAGCGCTTGGCGGCGGAGGGCATTGTTTTTATCGGCCCGCCGGCAGCAGCCATCGCCGCAATGGGCGACAAGATCGCGGCCAAGAAAATAGCGCAGAAGGCCGGTGTCAACATTATCCCCGGGCATAGCGAAGCGATTGAGGCCGGGGAAGAGGCAGAAGCGATTGCCCTGAGCATTGGCTATCCGGTGATGATCAAGGCGGCAGCTGGCGGCGGTGGCAAGGGCATGCGCGTCGCGACCTCACCGGATATGTTTGCCGAGAGCATCGCTTCGGCTATCCACGAAGCTAGCCAGGCATTTGGCGACGGTCGCGTTTTCATCGAGAAATTCATCGAGGAACCGCGCCACATAGAAATCCAAATTCTCGCCGACAGCCACGGTAATATTGTGCATCTCGGTGAGCGCGAATGCTCCATTCAGCGCCGCCATCAGAAGATCATTGAGGAAGCGCCGAGCCCATTGCTTGACGACGCGACACGCCAAGCCATGGGAGAGCAGGCCTGCGCACTGGTGCGGGAGGTGGGCTATGTCTCCGCCGGGACGGTCGAGTTCGTCGCCGATCAACAGCGCAATTTCTATTTTCTTGAGATGAATACGCGCCTTCAGGTTGAGCATCCGGTTACTGAATATGTCACCGGCATCGACTTGGTCGAACAGCAGATCAAAGTCGCTGCCGGTGAAAAACTTGCTGTAACCCAGGGCGACATAAAGCTGAACGGCTGGGCAATGGAGTGCCGGCTTTACGCGGAAGACCCGGTGCGTGGCTTCATGCCGTCAATTGGACGCTTGGTTCGCTACCGCGAGCCGGTGCCGAGCACAAATGTTCGGGTCGATAGCGGCGTCTTCGAGGGCGGCGAAATCTCGATGTACTACGATCCGATGATTGCAAAACTGGTCAGTCACGGGGCTGACCGGGCCGGCGCCATCGCCACCATGCTGGAAGCACTAGACGCGTATCAAGTACAGGGCATTTCCAACAACTTGACGTTTCTTGCCGCCATCATGGGTCACCCGCGCTTTGCAAAAGGCGAACTCAGCACGGCCTTCATCGAAGAAGAATATCCCGATGGCTTCACACCGCTGGCCGGCGAATCTGAATTGGCAGTGCTGGTGCCGGTCGCCGCAGCGATCGAGTATCGCTTGCGCGCGCGTCGGGCAAAGATATCTGGCCAAACTGGTCAGCGCTCTTTTGCCGGACCCGAGGAACTGGTCGTGTCCATTGAGGCGGAAGATCACGCCGTGACATTGACCCCATCCGGGACCCCATCCGGCGCAGCTATGGTGATCGCCTGGAACGGCCGGGAAATGCTGCTCGAAAGCGATTGGCGGCCCGGTGAAACTATATTTTGCGCTGCATTGGACGGCGCCGCAGTCACCGTTCAGGTGGCGCAACGCGGCACCCGCCTGCATTTGGCGTGGCGCGGCGCGGAAGCGCACATCACAGTGCAGAGTCCGCGCGCGGCTGAACTGGCGGCGCGCATACCGAAACGTGAGCCCGCAGACCTCTCGCGCTTTCTACTCTCACCGATGCCCGGCCTCATGGTTTCTCTGGCCGTCAATGTGGGCGATGAAGTGCGCGTTGGCCAGGCGCTCGCGGTGGTCGACGCGATGAAAATGGAAAATGTGCTGCGCGCCGAGCGCGATGGCGTGGTCGCGCATATCAAGGTCGCCCAGGGCGACAGTCTCCGCGTCGATCAAGTGATCATGGAATTTGCCTAAAGCTCATGTCCGTGGTTCCCGAAGACGGTGAAATCGCCTATTCGGTGCGTATTACCGGTCGCGTGCAGGGAGTGTGGTATCGCGGTTGGAATTGCGACGAGGCGGTTCAGCGCGGCTTGAGGGGATGGGTGCGCAATCGCGTTGACGGTAGCGTCGAGGCGCTGTTCGCTGGCCCCGTCGGTTCTGTCGAGCAAATGATCAAAGCCTGCTGGCAGGGGCCACCTGCCGCAGAAGTTGTAAAAATTGAGGTAGAGGCGGCGGACACGCCGGGCCAGGGCGGCTTCGAACAGCGCCCGTCGGCGGAATAATTCAGGCGCCGAACAGAGTATCAAAGTTTTTCTTCAGTACGGCATCGACTTCGCTCATATCGACTTGGACGCCCAGTGCTTCGAGTGATGTCACGCCATGCTCAGGGACGCCGCAAGCGATGATGCTATCATAATGGCTGAGATCTGGGGCCACATTCAGCGAAACGCCATGATACGTCACCCAACGGCGCACGCGGATGCCGATTGCCGCGATTTTCGCTTCCTTGCCTTGGCCGAGTGAGACCCAAACACCGACCCGACCCTGGCGTCGTTCACCGGTGACGCCGAATAGGGCCAAGGTATCGATCAACCATTGTTCCAGATTGCGCACGAACTGGTGCAAATCGGCGCCGCGGCGCTGCAGATCCAGCATCGTATAAACAATCCGCTGGCCGGGGCCATGATAGGTATATTGGCCACCGCGCCCGGTGCGATGCACCGGAAACGCGTCGCGGTCCAGCAAATCGCCCTCGTTGGCGCTGGCGCCTGCCGTATAGAGCGGCGGGTGCTCGAGCAGCCAGATCAACTCCGGCGCGCCGGCAGCGCGAATCTGCGCCACCCGCAGCTCCATCTCCTGCACGGCTTCCCCATAGGCAATCGGCGCCACACTGGTTTTCCATTCGATAGCAGGCGGCGCGGCATTCGTATTCTCGGGTTGCGGCAAGGTAAATCCTTTCGTATTGAATAGAGAATGTAATGCAGTGCGCTATCTGGCACTATTATCAAATCAAACGTCTTATTCCGCAGGGGAGAACTAATTATGACCGACTATTTCGAGCGCTCGCTCATTCTGCATGAACAACTTCGTGGCAAGATTAGCGTCAGTAACAAACTCCCCATCGGTAGTCGTGACGATCTATCGCTTGCCTATACACCGGGTGTTGCGCGGCCTTGCGAGGTTATCGCGGCGGACCCCGAACAGGCCCGCAAGCTCACCATTAAAGGAAATTCCGTGGCGGTCGTCACCGACGGTTCGGCGGTGCTCGGGCTTGGCGACATTGGCCCCTTGGCGGCGCTTCCGGTGATGGAAGGCAAAGCCCTTTTGTTCCGCGAATTTGCCAAGATCGACGCCTGGCCGATTTGCCTCAACACCAAGGATCCGGCAAAGATCATCGAGACATGCCGGCTGATCGAACCGGTCTTCGGCGGCATCAATCTGGAAGATATTTCGGCACCGCGCTGCTTCGAGATCGAGGATGCATTGCAGGATCTCGGCATTCCCGTCTTTCATGATGATCAGCATGGCACGGCCATTGTCTTGCTGGCGGCCCTGATAAATTCATCGAAGGTCACCGGCAAGAAGTTGAACGAGCTTCAGGTGGTTATCAACGGTGCCGGCGCAGCGGGCTCCGCAATCGCCAAGCTCATTCGTGGCGTCGGCATCCCGAAAAGTGAAATTCAGCCGGTGGCGGACGTCATCATCTGCGATTCCAAGGGAGCGATCAGCGCCAATCGCGACGACCTCAACTCTTCTAAGCAAGGCATGCTCGAATACACCAATGTCAACAATCGCTCGGGTACGCTTCAGGAAGTGATCAAGGGGGCTGACGTTTTCATCGGTGTCTCACGCGGCAATGTGATTGGCGCGGACGATGTCAAAAACATGGCCAAGGGTTCAATCATTCTCGCGATGGCCAACCCGACACCGGAAATCATGCCGGATGAGGCGCGCAAGGGTGGGGCCGCCATTATCGGCACCGGGCGCAGCGATTTTCCCAATCAGGTCAATAATGTGCTGGTTTTCCCGGGCATTTTCCGCGGCGCCTTGGATGCCGGTGCGCCGGTCATCAACGGCGAAATGAAAATCGCCGCCGCCGCCGCTCTCGCCGCGGATGTCGACGAGCCAACAGCCGAGATGATTCTGCCGCATCCGCTCGATCGCACCGTCGCACC
This sequence comes from Pseudomonadota bacterium, assembly GCA_027624955.1. Taxonomy (NCBI): domain Bacteria; kingdom Pseudomonadati; phylum Pseudomonadota; species Pseudomonadota bacterium. The sequence goes on along the minus strand of JAQBTG010000003.1, from coordinate 115,110 downwards.
CAATATCGCCAAGAAAGTTCGCGCCGCAGCGAAGGCTTCGTTGTAACGCTACTTTCTCGTTTGCCGCGCTGCGCGAGTGCAAGTTGCGCAGGCTCGGATATACTGCGGTTTCACAACAACAAGTAAGGGTATGTGATGCCGCAGGATCTGAGAGAGGCCGCGCTGGCGTTTCACCGCTCGCCAAAACCGGGCAAGCTCGAAATTCGGGCGACCAAGCCGCTCGCCAATCAGCGTGATCTGGCGCTCGCCTATTCTCCGGGCGTGGCCTATGCCTGCGAGGAGATCGCCGCCGATCCAGCAGCGGCATTTGAATACACGGCGCGCGGCAACCTCGTTGCCGTGATCAGCAACGGGACGGCGGTCCTTGGCCTGGGCGCAATTGGCGCTTTGGCGGCCAAGCCGGTCATGGAGGGCAAAGCCGTCCTCTTTAAGAAGTTCGCCAATATCGATGTCTTCGATATCGAAGTGGACGAACTGGATGTCGACGCCTTCGTCGATACCGTCGCCCGTCTGGAACCAACATTCGGCGCCATCAATTTGGAAGATATCAAGGCGCCGGAATGTTTTGAGATCGAACGCAAATTAAAGGAACGCCTGAATATTCCGGTGTTTCACGACGACCAGCACGGCACTGCGATTTGTGTCGCTGCGGCGACCCTGAATGGCCTGCGCATCGTTAACAAAAACGCAGGCGACATAAAGATCGTTTGTTCCGGCGGCGGCGCGGCCGCCATTGCCTGTCTCGATATGCTGATCGGCCTCGGCGTTGCACTTGAGAATATTCGTGTTTGCGACAGCAAGGGTGTTATTCACAGCGGACGCAACGATCTCAACATCGAAAAGACGCGCTTTGCCGTCAACACGCCGGCGCGCGACCTTGCCGAGGTGATGAAGGATGCCGATGTGTTTCTCGGCCTCTCTGGGCCCGGCACGCTAAGCGCCGATATGGTAAAGATCATGGCGCGCGACCCAATTATTCTGGCGCTCGCCAACCCTGTCCCCGAGATCATGCCCGAGGATGCTCGGGCTGTCCGCCCCGACGCCATCATCGCTACGGGGCGCTCGGACTATCCGAACCAGGTCAATAATGTTCTGTGCTTTCCGTTCATCTTCCGTGGCGCGCTCGATTGCGGCGCGACGGAGATAAATATGGACATGAAGCTGGCTTGCGTGCACGCCATTGCCGATATCACCAAAGCCGAATCGAGCGACATTGTCGCCAACGCTTACGGCGACCATTCACTTAAATTTGGCCGCGAATACATCATTCCGAAACCGTTCGATCCGCGTCTGATCAGCACTGTTCCGGTCGCCGTCGCCGAAGCCGCGATGAAGAGCGGCGTGGCCACACGCCCGATCGAGAACCTAAGCGCCTATGCGGAGAAACTCTCGGGACTGGTTTATCGCACCGGCTACGTGATGAAGAGCGTGTTTGACCAGGCCAAACGGGAGCGCAAGCGTGTCGTTTATGCGAACGGCGAGGACGACCGTGTACTGCGCGCGGCGCAACAAGCAATCGATGAGGGCATCGCCAGGCCGATATTGATCGGCCGCCCGTTTCGAATCCAGGAAAAGATTGATGATTTGTCTCTGCGTCTGCGGATCGACACAGATGTGACGATCGTCGACCCCGCTAACTACGAGAACTATGATCATTATTCCAGCTCCTATCACGATTTGATGGGCCGTGCTGGCGCCTCGCCAAAAACCGCACGTATAACGCTGCGTTCGCAAAACACCGTCATTGCCGCGATGATGGTGCGCCTCGGCGATGCCGACGCCATGATCTCCGGACCGGTCAGCCTCTACCGCCCTGAACTGATGCATGTGTTGGACGTGATCCCTCTGCAACCGGGCGTCATCGCCGCCGCCGCCATGCAAGTCCTGATCCTCGACAAGGGTGTCTATTTCATCACCGACACGCATGTTACTGAGGACCCGACGCCGGAGGAAATCTATCAATCTTCAGTATTGGCGGCGGAGCAAGTGAAACGCTTCGGCTTGGAGCCCAAAATTGCACTGCTGTCTTCATCTAATTTTGGCAGCAATGATTTCAAACTTTCAGTGAAGATGCGAAAGGCGCTGCAAATCCTGCATGAGCGCGCGCCGGCGCTTGAAGTCGAAGGCGAGATGCATGGCGATACGGCGCTCGACGAAGATATCCGCAACGAAATGTTTCCGAATTCTCGCCTCCATGGACAGGCCAACACGTTGATCATGCCTGATCTGACCTCAGCCAACATCGCCTATAGTTTGGTCAAGACGCTGTCGAACGGCATCTCCGTCGGGCCGCTTCTGCTTGGCCTCTCCGCGCCGGCGCATGTGTTGCACGGCTCGGCGACCGTCCGCAGCATTCTCAATATGACTGCCGTATCGGTGGTCGAAGCGCAGACCCGCTCGATCGAGCATAATATCGCCCGGGCGCTTGACGCCCAGGCAGGCTGATTTTCCATGACAAACGGGGCGCCCAGGCGAGAGACGCCCCCCGAGGCTGGCAAGGATGAGGGCCTCTATGGCCTGACAACGGCTTTGTTGCGGGCAGTCAGGGATGCGCTCGACGGTGGCGATGAGGGCCGCCTGCAAGAATTGATTACGCCGCTGCATCCCGCCGATCTCGCCGATTTGATAGAGCGCCTACGCGGCGAAGAGCGTCATCGCTTCGTCGCCATGGCAGGTAGCCTAGTTAGCGGCGAAGTGTTTGCCTTCATTGAGGACGATGTCCGCGAGGCGATTATTCGCCAATTGGATACGCGCGACGTCGCCGCGGCCATTTCCGAACTCGATACCGATGACGCGGTGGCCGTTATCGAAGATCTCGATCCACCGCAGCAGCGTGAAGTCCTGGACGCGATGTCAGATCAGGTAGATCGCCTGGGCGTTGAACAAAGCCTGAACTACCCGGAAAACAGTGCCGGGCGACTGATGCAGCGCGAATTCATCAGCCTTCCAGATTTTTGGACGGTCGGCCAGACCATCGATTTCATGCGCGAAAGCGAGGACTTGCCAGACCAGTTTTACGAAATTTATGTCGTCAATCCGCGCCAGGAGCCGATCGGCACCGTGCCACTAAATAGCCTGCTGCGCACCCGCCGTCCGGTCCGGCTGCGCGATATTGCAAAACAGGAGCTGTACATCATTTCAGCGGATACCGACCAGGAGGAAGTCGGCTATTTGTTCGATCAATATGATTTGATTTCGGCGCCGGTGGTCGGCGCCAGCGGCCGCTTGATCGGCGTGATTACCGTCGACGACGTGATGGATGTCGCCCGTGAAGAGGCCGAAGAGGATATTTTTCGCCTTAGCGGTGTGCCGGAAGCCGATATCTATCGCGCTGCCCTACATACCGCCGGCGGGCGCTTTGTCTGGCTGCTGGTCAATCTTGGAACCGCCATTCTCGCTTCTTTCGTGATCTACCAGTTTGAAGGCACGATTCACGAGATGGTGGCGCTAGCCGTGCTGATGCCGATCGTCGCGTCGATGGGCGGCAATGCCGGAACCCAAACCTTGACGGTCGCGGTGCGCGCTATCGCCACCAAGGACCTGGCCATCGGCAACATCCGACGGGTATTGGGCAAGGAAACAATTGTCGGCTTGTTGAACGGAGTTGTTTTCGCAGTTCTGACGGGTGGGGTCGCCGCCGCCTGGTATAAGAATCCAGTGCTTGGCTTTGTGGTCGGCGGCGCGATGGTCATCAATATGCTGGTCGCAGGCATGTTCGGCCTGATCATTCCGGTCGTCTTGTGGCGCCTCAAAATCGATCCGGCGACGGCGGCGGGGGTGCTGTTGACGACCGTTACCGATGTAATCGGTTTTCTCGCCTTTCTTGGCTTGGCCGGTATGTTTTTGCTTTAATAATCCGGCAAATTCCAGAAGAGGTAGCAGATGGCGAACATGATCCCCAATCGGTGGCCCGGGCTTAATTTTGGCCTGGGTGAAACTGCCGACATGATCCGCGATACGGTGGAGAGCTTTTCTGCTACGGAAATCGCCCCCCGCGCCGAGGAAATAGACCGCAGCAACGAGTTTCCGCGCGATCTCTGGCCGCGCCTCGGCGAGCTCGGCCTATTGGGCATCACCGTGGAGGAGGAGCTTGGCGGCTCGGGCCTGGGATATCTCGAACATACCATCGCCATGGAGGAGATTAGCCGTGCGTCGGCTTCGGTCGGCCTCAGCTACGGCGCCCATTCGAATCTCTGCGTCAATCAAATCCGGCGCAACGGAACGGACGCGCAAAAGCAAAAATATTTGCCCAAACTGATTTCCGGCGAGAATGTCGGCGCGCTTGCCATGAGCGAGACCGGCGCCGGATCTGACGTTGTCGGCATGAGCACGCGGGCGGTAAAGAAAGACGGCCGATACGTGCTGAACGGTAGCAAGATGTGGATCACAAATGGGCCGGATTCTGAAGTCCTGGTGGTCTACGCCAAAACCGACCCAGAGGCCGGTAGTCGAGGTATCTCAGCGTTTCTCATTGAGAAGGGTATGGCCGGGTTTTCGACGGCGCAAAAACTCGACAAGCTCGGTATGCGCGGCTCAAACACCTGCGAATTGGTGTTCGAGGATTGCGACGTGCCGGAAGAGAATATCCTTGGTGGGCTGAACAACGGTGTGAACGTGCTGATGAGCGGGCTGGATTATGAACGCGCGGTGCTCGCTGCGGGCCCGCTCGGCATCATGCAGGCCTGTATGGATGTCGTGCTGCCCTATGTTCATGAGCGCAAGCAATTCGGCAAGCCGATCGGCGAATTTCAATTGATGCAGGGCAAACTCGCCGACATGTATACCACCATGAATGCGGCCCGGGCCTATGTGTATACCGTGGCACGGGCGTGCGACCGCGGCGAGACAAGTCGCAAGGATGCTGCCGGCGCTATTCTCTATGCTGCGGAGAAGGCGACTTGGATGGCGCTTGAGGCGATACAGGCGCTGGGCGGCACCGGCTATATCAACGAATCGCCCACCGGCCGTCTGCTACGGGATGCCAAGCTTTACGAAATAGGCGCCGGTACTAGCGAAATTCGTCGCATGTTGATCGGCAGAGAATTGTTTAATGACACAATCTAACTCGCTGCAATTGCACAGATAAATTAATTTATTGCGATTGCACACCTAAGCTCACCTGGATTTCGCAATTGCAAAATAATAGAATATGCCCAAATGGACCGGTAGGCGGTCTGCAATAGAGAGGATTTCAAAATGAATGACGATCCCATCGTTATTGTCGGCATGGCGCGCACACCCATGGGCGGATTTCAGGGCGATTTGCAGAATGTCACGGCGTCAGAATTGGGCGCTGTTGCAATCCGAGCGGCATTGGCGCGCGCCGGGCTCGCCGGCAGCGATGTCGATGAGGTCATCATGGGAAACATTCTTTCAGCCGGGCAGGGCCAGGCGCCGGCCCGGCAAGCCTCCATCGGCGGTGGCATCCCGCAGTCTGTCGGCTGCACCACGATCAACAAGATGTGCGGCTCGGGCATGAAAGCAGCGATGCTCGCGCATGACCTGATTACCGCCGGCGCCAACAACATCATGGTGGCGGGCGGCATGGAGAATATGAGCCAGGCGCCCTATCTGCTCGACCGTGCGCGCCAGGGCTATCGCATGGGGCACGGCGAGGTGAAAGACCATATGTTCTTGGACGGTCTTGAAGACGCCTATGACAAAGGCACCTTGATGGGCGTGTTTGCTGAAGCGACGGCGCAAAAATACCAATTCACCCGCGAGCAGCAGGACGAGTTCGCGATTACCTCGCTCAAACGAGCCCGCACCGCCATCGAAGATGGCTCGTTCGACAGCGAAGTCGCGCCGGTAACCGTCAAGTCACGCAAAGGCGAGACAGAGATCACACAGGACGAGCAGCCGCCCAAGGCCAATCTCGAGAAAATCCCGCAACTTCGCCCGGCCTTTGCCAAGGACGGCTCGGTGACGGCGGCCAATTCGAGTTCAATTTCCGATGGTGCCGCGGCGCTTGTTTTGATGCGCCGCTCCGAGGCCGAGAAGCGCGGCCTGACTCCGCTTGGCATTATTCGCGGCCACGCCACCCATGCGCATGAGCCGGCCTGGTTCACCACGGCGCCGGGGCCGGCGATAGCCAACCTTTTGGATAAAGTGGGCTGGCAGAAGGACGACGTCGGGCTGTTCGAAATCAACGAGGCGTTTGCCGTCGTCACCATGGCGGCGATGCGCGATTGCGACATCCCGCATGACAAAGTCAACGTGCATGGCGGCGCCTGTGCCCTCGGTCACCCGATTGGCGCCTCGGGCGCGCGCCTGATCGTCACCCTGTTGGCGGCGATGGAGAAATATGGCGAGGATAAAGGGCTCGCCGCGCTCTGCATCGGCGGCGGCGAAGCGACCGCCATCGCCGTCGAGCGCGTGCACTAATGAGCGCGACTCGGGTCACGATACCGGCACGCCTCGGCAAAGCCGTGCGGCTGGACACTGGGCAAAGCATCAAGTTGATCAATACGCATGGCTCCCAAGTGGTCGACACCTGGGCCTTCAGTGTTTCCGATTTGAGCGAATTCATGTCCATGGAACATAGCCGTACCGCCATCGGCGGCATTTTCCCTCATGTTGGCGACACCATGGTGAGCAACCGACGCGAGCCTATCCTGACTCTTGTTGAGGATAGCTCGCCCGGCATTCATGACACGCTGATCGCTGCCTGCGACCGCTACCGCTATGAAAAACTTGGTTGCAAAGGCCATCACGATAGCTGCACCGACAATCTCGCCGCGGCGCTCGGCGAATTGGGCATGGTGCCACCGGAGACCCCGGCGCCGTGGAATATGTGGATGAACATCCCCGTTGCGGCGGACGGATCGGTCAGTTTCGAGCCGCCGGTAAGCCGCCCGGGAGATCACGTTGTGCTGCGCGCTGAGCGCGACGTCATGGTGGTGTTCTCCTGTTGCCCGCAGGACATGATCCCGATCAACGGCACAGACTGCGTGCCGAAGGATTGTCACTTCGAAATTCTATCCTGATTGGAGAGCCCGCAATGCCAGCAGACGGCCGCCTATTTCTGACCGAAGAACAAGGCATGATTCGCGACATGGCGCGCGATTTCGCCGCTCGCGAGTTGGCGCCTCATGCCGCCGAGTGGGACCGGAACGGCGGCTTTCCGAAAGATATGTACAAGCGCATGGGTGCGCTCGGTCTGATGGGCATGCTGGTGCCGGAAGAATATGGCGGCGCAGAGGCTGGTCATCTTTCCTATGCGTTGGCGATGGAGGAAATCTCCGCCGGCGATGTCGGCACTGCCTCGGCGATGAGCGTCAACAATTCGCTTGTTTGCTCCGGGTTGGCCGGCTTTGGCTCTGAGGACCAGAAAGACCGGTTTTTAAAGCCTCTCGCACAGGGCGATATGCTGGGCGCGTTCGGCCTCACCGAGCCACATACCGGCTCGGATGCTTCGGCCCTGCGCACGCGCGCGGTGCTGGACGGAAATTCCTTTATTCTCAACGGCTCCAAGCAATTCATCACCAATGGCGCTAAGGCAGATGTGGCTTTGATCATCGCCGTGACCGACCCGGACGCCGGCAAAAAGGGGTTGAGCTGTTTTGTTGTGCCGACCGATATGCCGGGCTTTACGGTGCTCAAGGTTGAGGAAAAGCTCGGCCAGAGGGCGCATGACACTGCCCAGTTGGTTTTCGAGGATATCCGCCTGACGCCGGATTTGATGCTGGGCGAGCCAGGGCAGGGCTATCGCATCGCGCTGTCGAATCTTGAAAGCGGGCGTATTGCCATCGCGTCGCAGGCATTGGGTGCCGCGCGCGCGGCTTATGAAGCGGCGCTCGCCTATGCCAAGGAACGCGAGACCTTCGGCAAGCCGATCATCGAACATCAGGCGGTGAGTTTCCGCCTCGCCGACATGGCGACCGAGATCGAAGCAGCGCGGCTGTTGACGCATCATGCGGCGCGCCTGAGTGATGCCGGCCTGCCGTGCATCAAAGAAGCGAGCATGGCAAAGCTCTATGCCTCAGAAATGGCCGAGCGGGTGTGCTCAAACGCCATCCAGACGTTAGGCGGCTATGGCTACCTCAATGACTTCCCGGTCGAACGCTACTGGCGCGACGTCAAGGTGTGTCAGATTTACGAAGGCACCAGCGACGTGCAGCGCATCGTCATCGGGCGCGCCATCGCGGCGGAGTAATTCAGAGAACGGGAGATCAAGAGAGATGCCGCAAGCCATCGATTTCTATTTCGACTTTTCCTCGCCTTACGCCTATCTCGGCTCAGAACGTATCGACGCGCTCGCCGCGAAGCACAATTGTGAAGTCATTTGGCGGCCCTACCTGATGGGCGCGGTGTTCAAACAGCTCGGCACCAGCCCGTTGATTTCGCAGCCCGTCAAAGGACCCTATTCGCGCCACGACCTGGCGCGCTCGGCGCGTCTCTACGGTATCCCCTTCAATATTCCCGACCCTTTTCCGGTCAACAGCTTGGCCGCCTGCCGCGCTTATTACTGGCTTGAAGCTTCCGACCCGGCGCGGGCCAAACAATTGGCGCAAGCACTCTACCGCGGCTATTTCGTCGACAACCGCAATCTCGGTGAGGCCGACATCGTGGTTGAAACTGCCATATCGCTCGGCATCGACAAAGACGCCGTCACTGCCGCCTTGCAAGATGGCGACGTCAAAGCGCGGCTCCGTAGCGCAGTCGAAGCGGCACTCGACAAGGGCGTCTTTGGCGCGCCGTTCTTCATCTATGGCGACCAGCAATTTTGGGGCTGCGATCGCATGGACCATCTCGACAGATGGCTCGAGACTGGCGGCTGGTAGGCGCGCGTGCCGGCTAGCGCTTGTGCCAGTCTTCGGTTAGCGGCTTGGCGGCGTTGAGCTCGCCGTAGCCGCCACCGAAGGTGCCGCTTAAGCCCGGCGCCATATAGCGCGGGTCGAACGGCTCGGAAATGGGTTGCCAGCGCACATCGCACGACACGCGGACCGGCTTCGATGGCGCGCGATTGTCGAAGGCGCCGTGTATCAAATACATGCTGAACAATAATATATCGCCGACGCCAAACCGCGTCGTGAGCAAGCGCGTGCGACGCGCCTCGGCGAACTTAACGATATCGTCAGTGAGCGTCGCGCGCCGTTCGCCTTTGGCGCGTTCGAGATCGAACCCACGCATCGCCGCGACATGATCCGCCCAGAGATGCGAGCCTTCAACGACATAAAGCCCGCCTTGCTCAAACGACAAATCGCTCAAGCCGAGCCAACAGGTCAGCACGCGCTCGGTCGCTCGGGTGAAGAAAGGGAAATCGCAATGGGTAGCGGTACCGCGACCGGCGACGGCGACGCGGAGGAAAACATAATCTTGGCCGCGCGCCGGTTCACCGAAAACGGTGGATATGATATCAGCCAGGTTCGGGTTTCCGATTGCCTCACGCAGGCGGGGGCCCTCGCAAACCGATTGCAGAAATTCGCCTGCTTGCGGTTCGCTGGTCGGACGTTGGCTATTGCCGCTGAACGTCTCCCCTGGCAGATCAATCTCGCCGGCCGCCGCCAATCGCTGCAAAACCTCTCGGCGCGCTGCTAATGCCGCTGCTGGTTCGATCGCGCCGCGCAGGAGCAGATATCCGTTCTCTAGCAAACTGGCGCGAAGCGCCTCCGGATCTGCCAGCATATCGCTTGAATCGATGAGCTCGCCGATCAACTGGGCCGGCACCCGGCGACCGTCGGCGGTAAATTCGGCTGCCGATGCTCCAGTCATGCGCGATCAATTTGTCGTATGTTGCAGAACCCTTTGAATCAAATCCGGATCGGCATTGCCGCCGGATAGGATGAGACCAACTTTTTTGCCGGCCATCTGCTCTTTTTCCTGGAGCACCGCGGCGAGCGGTGCAGCGCCGGCGCCTTCGGCAAGATTGTGAGTGTCGGTTAGATAATGCGCCATGGCGTTGAGGACTTCGTCATCGCTCACTTTAACGATGCGCTCCGCGCCAGCGCGGATGATCTCCAAAGCCTCCGCGACCGGCACGCGACAGGCCATACCATCCGCGAGGGTATCAGCGCTGTTGGTGCTAATGAGTTCGCCGGCCTCAAAGGAAAGCGCATAGGCGGCGGCGTTTTCGCTTACCACGCCGACGATTTTTGTTTTCAGGCCGAGTGCGTCGCGTGCCGATATGACGCCGCAAATACCGGAACCGAGGCCAATCGGCACATAGACCGTATGCAGGTCGGGAACCATGTAGAGCAGCTCTAGAGCGTAGCTGGCCACGCCCTTCACAAGAGACATGTCGAAGGAGGGGACGAGTGTCACACCATCTTCGCCTGCGAGGGTCATCGCGTGTTCCAGCGCTTCCTGAAAATCACGGCCATGCTCGATCAATTCCGCACCAAAAGCTTGCATTGCCTTGTTCTTGCCGGGTGAGTTGCCGTGTGGCACGACGATGGTGGCGGCGAGCCCAACACGCGCCGCGGCAAAGGCGATGCTTTGACCGTGATTGCCGCGTGTTGCTGCGAGTACTCGGCGGGTGGCGCCCTGGCGCTTTAGGGTGTCCAAATAGACCAATCCGCCGCGCACCTTGAAGGCGCCGATCGGTGTGTGATTCTCGTGCTTGACCCACACTTCCGCGCCAACCCGGCGGCTGAGGAGAGGCCAGCATATTTGCGCCGTTGGCGTCAGCGTTCGGTGGACCAGCTCGCCCGCCGCTTGAAGCTCGCCAATTTCAGGTAATCTCATATTGCCTCCGGTACGCACTATAGCTCAGCCAGCAGAAACAGCGCGACGATCATGTTTCATTCGCGTGCGCAGGCGGGTAATCTTGGAGTTCAGAAGGAGTCCCTGCATGGCGCAGTTGCCGAGCAAAGTCGATACCGGCTCACCGGAATTCGCGGAGAATGCCGGCGCAATGCAATCGCTCGTGGATGATCTCAACGCCACTCTCGCTGAAATCCGGGGCGGCGGTGGAGAAAAAGCTCGGGCGCGCCACGAAGAGCGCGGGAAAATGCTGCCGCGCGCACGCATTCAGGCGCTTATTGACCCGGGCACGGAGTTTCTCGAATTTTCACACTTGGCGGCGTATGGCCTCTATGGCGGCGATGTGCCGGCGGCCGGCATTATCACCGGCATTGGCTGCATTTCGGGGCGCGACTGCATGCTGATCGTCAATGACGCGACGGTAAAAGGCGGCACCTACTTTCCGATCACCGTAAAAAAGCACCTGCGCGCCCAGGAAATCGCCGCGAAAAACCGGCTGCCCTGCATTTATTTGGTGGATTCCGGCGGCGCTAATTTGCCGCACCAAGACGAAGTATTTCCCGACCGCGACCATTTCGGGCGGATTTTCTTCAATCAGGCACGGATGTCGGCTGACGGCATTTCGCAAATCGCGGTCGTCATGGGTTCGTGTACCGCCGGCGGCGCTTATGTGCCGGCGATGTCGGACGAAACCATCATCGTCAAAGAACAGGGCACGATCTTTCTCGGCGGACCGCCGCTGGTAAAGGCCGCAACCGGAGAAGTCGTGACCTCGGAAGATCTTGGTGGCGCTGACGTGCACACGCGAATCTCCGGCGTCGCCGATCACATGGCGGACAACGATCTAGCAGCGTTGGAACGCACGCGCGGCATCGTAGCTCGCTTGAACGGCGTCAATAATCGCGCGCAGGATAAGGTTCCGCCGGTTGCGCCGATGCATGACGCCAAAGAAATTTACGGCATCGTCCCGACGTCTCTCCGCCGAATGTTTAACGTCCGCGAAGTCATTGCGCGCATCGTCGACGGCAGCGAATTCGACGAATTTAAGTCCCGTTACGGGAAGACTCTGGTGACCGGATTTGCTCGGATAGAAGGGCGCTTGGTTGGAATCCTCGGCAATAACGGCATCCTATTTTCGGAATCGGCGCTGAAGGGTACGCATTTTATCGAACTCTGCTGCCAGCGCGGCATACCGCTGATATTCCTGCAGAACATCGTCGGCTTTATGGTCGGCAAGCGCTATGAACAGGGTGGCATCGCCAAGGACGGCGCCAAGCTGGTGATGGCTGTTGCCTGTGCCGCGGTGCCGAAATTCACAGTGATCATCGGAGGCAGCTTCGGCGCCGGCAATTACGGCATGTGTGGGCGCGCCTATGATCCGCGCTTCCTGTGGATGTGGCCCAATGCGAGGATTTCCGTAATGGGTGGTGAGCAGGCGGCAAGCGTCCTGGCGCGCATCCGGCGCGACCGCATCGAAGAAGACGGCGGCATTTGGCCCGAAGAGGAAGAGGCCGAGTTCAAGGCGCCGCTCCTCGAGCAATATAATACCCAAGGACAACCTTATTATTCCTCGGCCCGCTTGTGGGACGATGGCGTAATCGACCCGGTGGATACCAGAGCCGTTCTCGCCCGCGGACTCGCGGCGGCGGCGAATGCACCGGTGGAGCAGTCAACATTTGGCATATTCAGGATGTAATCAAATGCCCGAAGGAAGTGTGCTTGTCACCATAGACTCCAAGGGTGTGGCCACGGTCACGCTCAATCGGCCCGAAGTGCACAACGCGATCGACGAAGAGACGATCGAGCGCCTGACGCGTGAATTACGGACCTTGGGCGATGACAGAGATGTCCGAGTGGTGCTGTTAACGGGCCGCGGCCAGACCTTCTGCGCCGGCGCAGATCTCAAATGGATGAAGCGAACATCGGAGTTTTCCGAAGCAGATAATTTACAAGATGCCAGTGCTTTGGCTGAACTTCTTCTAGTTTTAGATACACTTCCACAACCCACTGTCGCGTTAGTTCAAGGCCCGGCGTATGCGGGTGGTGTCGGCTTGATCTGTGCCTGCGATATCGCCATTGCAGCACGCAGCGCTCAGTTTTCGTTAACCGAGGTAAGGCTTGGGCTAATTCCCGCCGTGATCAGCCCGTTCGTCATCAGCACGATCGGCGAGAGTTACGCACGCAGATATTTCCTCACCGGCGAACGCATAAGTTCGACCGATGCGGAACGCATTGGGCTGGTTCATGAAGTCGTGCCTGACGAAGCCTTGACCGTGCGCGGAGAAACATTTGTGAAGTTGCTTCTGCAAGGTGGCCCGGTTGCCCAAGCTGAGGCCAAGGCCCTAATCAAGGACGTGCGGGGGCACTCGCTGGAAGGCGATTTATTGGTCGATCTTGCGAAGCGAATAGCGCGTATCCGTGTATCGGATGAGGCCCAGGAGGGCATGGGCGCATTTCTCGAAAAAAGGAAACCGCGTTGGCAATAACACGCCGGCGGCGGCGCGCCTATCGGGTGCTTTGATGGCCCTTCATTTGCTCAAACTTGCGGTGGGAATAGAGAATGTCGGCCATTTGCGAGCAGTTCAGGAACGCCGTTTGGCCGAAAGCGGAAAATTGTGCCATATCACCCGCTTCATGCCGCGGCGCGCCGAAAAAGTGTTAGATGGCGGCTCCTTGTACTGGGTCGTGCGCAATTTCATCCGCGTACGGCAGCGACTTCTCGATTTGCAAGTCGTTAAAAGTGAGGAAACAGGAGGGAGCAAATGCGCCTTCGTTCTCGATCCCGAGTTAGTGCTGACCGTTCCGGTGCGCCGCCGACCGCACCAGGGCTGGCGCTATTTCGAAGCCGATAGCGCGCCACCGGATCTAGGCGCGTCGATCGAAGAATTCGGCGATATGCCGGCAGAAATGGCGGCCGAACTTCGGACGCTCGGTCTCTTGTAGGATCGCCCAAGGGCGATCATGCTGGGTGTTAGTCAAGAGCGAAACGGATGGGGGAGCAACATGGCTGGGACAAGCTGGCAGATTACCGGCGATTATTTTGAGACCTGCAATTGCGATTATCTCTGCCCTTGCATCTATACCAACATGCAGGCGCAGCCGACTCATGACATCTGCATTGCCGCCATCGTGATGCGAATTAACGATGGGAATTTCGGCGATATCGATCTCGACGGTGTCGCCTTTATCATCGCCATCTCGGTCGAGGGCCCAATGGCAAACGGCGACTGGACCGTCGGGCTAATCATTGACGACAAGGCGAGTGACGCGCAGGTCGATGCCGTTGGGCAAATTTGTTCCGGCGATGTTGGCGGCCCGATGGAATTGGCCGCAGCCCTGGTCGGCAATTTTGCTGGCATTGAGCGCGCCGCCATCGAGATCGACAAACAGGCTATGTCGTTCAGCGTTAAGGCCGGGGCGCTGTTTGAAAATGCGGCGGTGGGCACGCCAAACGCGCATGACCCAAACGTGCCGATCTTCATTGATAATACCGCGCACCCGGCGAGTAAGCGGCTCGCTCTGGCAACAGGAACTAAGAGCCACATGCATGCATTCGGCATCAACTGGGACGACGATGAGGGCGGGCACAATGGCCATTTCGCACCATTTGAATGGGCCGCGGCATGACGCAGAAAACAAGACAAAGCAACGGCGCCAAGGACTACACGGATTGGCGCATCAAAGGTCCGGAATTTGGCAGCTGCAATTGCGCCTGGGGCTGCCCGTGCCAGTTTAACTCCCTGCCGACATATGGCGATTGCCGGGGCATGGCAGTGATGCATATCTACGAGGGCTATTTCGGCGATGTGCGATTGGACGGCCTCAATTGGATAACCCTTTATGCTTGGCCGGGAGCGGTGCATGAGGGCGGCGGCGAAAAGCAGAATATTATTGATGTGCGCGCCGACGCGGCGCAGCGCGACGCAATTGTGGCCCTTCAGACCGGTGACCACAGCGAGCCAGGCGCCACGGTGTTCAATGTTTTCGCCAGCGTCATCGACACCACCCACGAACCGCTGTTCGAGGTGATCGATTTTGAAATCGATGTTGCGGCGCGAACGGCGCGGGTGCACGTGCCGGGTCTGGTGCAATCGAACGGCACGCCGATTCGCAATCCAGTCACTGGCGACGAGCACCGCGCCCAGATTGTCATGCCGGGAGGCTTCGAGTTTACCGAGGCCGAAATGGGCAGCGGCACCACAAAATCGAGCACGGCCATCGCGCTCGATTTTACTGATAGCTACGGCCAGTTCGCCATGATCCACATGACGCCTGAGGGGCCCGTAACCTAGACAAGGCCAAGAAGACGCGTCAGCCGACAATATGCTCGTAGATGTCCTGAAACGCGACCGATTGGTCGTCCTCGCCAGCCTCTTTGTGCTGATATCGCTCGCTTGGGCCTATCTGATCCATTTGGCGCTCGCCATGGGCGGTATGGCGACCGATAGCGCGGGAATGGCCATGAGCGGCATGGGCGATATCGGCGATATCGCCGTTAAAATGAAGCCGTGGACCGTGGCCGATGGTCTCCTGATGTTCGTCATGTGGGCGATCATGATGGTGGCTATGATGTTGCCCAGCGCGGCGCCGATGCTACTGATCTTCGCCCGCGTCAACGCCAAGCAGCGTGACAAAGGAAATGCCTATATTCCGACTGCTATATTTGCCGCTGGCTATCTTGTCGTGTGGATTTTGTTCAGCCTGATTGCCACGGCAGCGCAGTGGGGCCTGCAAAATGCCGCACTGCTATCGCCGGGGATGGTGAGCACCAGCAAGTACCTTGGCGGCGCATTGTTCATCGCCGCAGGAATATATCAGTGGACGCCTTTAAAGCAGGCGTGTCTCAAACATTGCCGCTCGCCCCTAGGATTTGTCATGCACCATTGGCGCCCCGGAACTGCAGGCGCATTCCGCATGGGTTTGGGCCACGGCGCCTTTTGCCTCGGTTGCTGCTGGTCGGTTATGGCGCTGCTATTCGTCGGCGGCGTGATGAATTTGATATGGGTCGCCGTTATCGCAATATTCGTGGCGGTCGAGAAAATTTTTCCGCATGGCCCCTGGGTGGCGCGTGCTACCGGCCTAGCGATGATGGCGGCGGGCGGATATCTTATGGCCTAATCCACGAAGCGCCGCCGTCCAGCTTAGCGGCCACGCACAAATGAAGGGTGAAATTTTCGACCTCATCCGTCACATTGTCTGCGGCAGTTCCGGCCAGCGCATCTGCGAGGACATACCGTGAGCAATACCATCAAGGCGCTACCGCTTATTATCGATTGCGATCCCGGTCAGGACGACGCCATCGCCCTTATGCTGGCGATGGCTTCACCGGAGGAACTGGATTTGCTCGGCATTTGCGCCGTTGCCGGAAACGTCCCTTTGGTCCTGACCGAAGCCAATGCTCGGCGCATTCGTGACGTTTCAGGCCGGCCTCAAATACCGGTCTTCGCCGGTTGCCCACGGCCGATGGTGAAGATCTTGGAGACGGCCGAATATGTGCATGGCAAGAGCGGAATCGACGGCGCCGGTCTGCCCGATCCGAGCCGCCCGGTGGAAGCAGCGCATGCCGTCGATTGGCTGATCGATACGCTGCGCCACGCCGACAATCCGATTACCGTGGCGACGCTCGGGCCACTCACGAATATCGCCATGGCCATCGTGATGGCGCCGGACATCATCGAGAACATCAGCGAGCTGATCTTGATGGGGGGCGCGCTGTCGCTCGGCAATATCTCACCGGCCGCTGAGTTCAACATTTACTCGGACCCGCATGCGGCGCATATCGTTTTTGAGGCGGGTATAAAATTGACGATGATCGGCCTTGATGTCACCCATCAGGCGCGCGCGACACCAGAGCGCCTCAAAGCGATCCGCGCGATCAACAATCCGGCGGCGATCTGCGTTGCCGGCATGCTAGATTTTTACAGCGCACAATATATTGAAACATTTGGCGAGGGGGCGCCGCTGCACGATCCCTGCGTCATCGCCTATATCCTTCGGCCCGACTTGTTCACAGGCCAGGAGATGCGGGTCGATATTGAAATCTCCAGCCCGCTGACGATCGGGCGCACCGTGTGCGACCAGCATGCCCGAAGCGGCCGGGCAGCGAACGCGAATGTTCTGGAGAAAATCGATGCGGATGGATTTTTTGCGCTGCTCGGGGAACGCTTGGCGCGCTTGCCTAAAGCTGGCTAACTCGCTGAATTGATGCGGCAAAGAAACTCTTTCTTAACCACTAAGCGGCATTATCGCCAATAGCGCGATGAAGCGTGATTGTCCGGCAGCGCTCTTACTGGCGGGCAATCGTCTTCTGAGCAGCGGGAAAGGTGAATAAATACGCCCTCGGTCCTCATCCGACCGGGCCTCCAAAGGATCGGTATACATGGAAAACCCAAATGTCTTTGAAATCCAGACCCTCAAAGATGGCCGCTGGATGATCGAGCAGCGTTGCCGCAACGAAGATGAAGCCGTCGCAGAAGCTAGGGGTCTGTTTGATTCCCGCCACTTCCAATCGGTGAAAGTGGTACGAGAGGCGTTTGATCAGGCTGCCAAGCTTTATCGGGAGACAACTGTTTTTAGCCTGCCCAACAGCAATGGCGATGCCAGCGGCCCGATGTTGCAGGAGCCTAAGAAAATCGAATCAGCGCCGAGAAACGCGGTGAAAAAGAAGATAGCGAAGCCACAAAAACGCTCCTTTCTAGATTTCTTCCGCGAGTAAACTGTTTCGCGCGCCGTTCGTGCCGCGCGAGTTCCTCTTTAAGCCAGCCAAACGCGAGGCCCGACCGGCGCCGCCAAAATGCGGCACCCATTTGCGCTTACCGGCCACTTCCTCTGGCTGAACATTGAAGCGGTGCCTTAAGCCCTCTATCTACCTGCAAGCAATGACGTTAGAATCGCAGGCGGAAAAGAGAACGACTACATGTCAGAACGGAAGAACGGACTGCCGACCGAAGGCAAGCAAGCCAAGTCGGACATCGATAGATTCCTGGCCAAGGTCGCTACGACGCCCGCACCTGTCAGCGGCCAAGGTAAGGGACGCTTGCTGTTCGCTATGGACGCCACCGCCAGCCGCGAACCGAGCTGGGATCATGCCTGCCAAATCCAAGGCGAAATGTTCGACTCTACCGCTGCACTTGGCGGCCTTTCCGTGCAATTGATTTATTACCGCGGGCTTAGTGAGTTTCGCGCCACCAAATGGCTCGATAATTCACGCGCTCTGGTTCGTCATATGAGCGCGGTTAATTGCCTCGGCGGGCATACCCAAATTCGTAAAGTTCTGAAACATGCTATTCGTGAGGCCAAGCGCGAAAAATTGGGTGCTTTGGTGTTTGTTGGCGATTGCATGGAAGAGAATGTCGACGATCTGTGTGCGATGGCGGGCGAGCTTGGCCTGTTGAAAGTGCCTGCTTTCATGTTTCATGAGGGTGGCGAAACACAGGCATCGCTGGCGTTTCGCCAAATAGCCCGACTCTCCGGCGGCGCTTATCTACAATTTGACTCGCATAGCGCGGCGCAACTCAAGAGCCTTCTCGCCGCGGTGGCGGTTTATGCGGCGGGCGGGCGGCGGGCGCTGGCCAAGCTCGGCAAACGCCAAGGCGGCGCCGCCCTACAAATCTCGCATCAGGTCAAGTAACCTTGAGCGCTGTCGAGCATCTCAGAGGAATTCGCTAAGGCATGGTGAAATATTTAATACTCGGAGTCGCGCTGCTTGTCGCCGTTCTGCTCATCGCCCGCTGGTTTGAGAGCGCCAATCCGTCGCGCCTCGCCAAAGCCCTGAAGTGGGGCTTCATCGGCCTTGGCGGCGCCGTTGCGGTCTTTCTCGGCGTGACCGGCAAGATGAATTTGGCCGCGATCCCGTTGGCTCTGATATTCCTGCCGCTGCTCCTGCGCGGCATGCGCGGCGCGAGCGCGGCCGGGAAAAGCGGAACGCCCTCACCTGGCAAGCAATCCGAAGTCGAAACAGACTATTTACGAATGATGCTGGATCATGACAGCGGTGAAATGGACGGCATGGTGCTGCGGGGAGAATACCAGGGGCGCGAATTGCGCGAACTTTCACAGGCCGAACTTCTAGATCTCCTAGATGTGTGCCATGCTCATGACGAGCAATCCGCGCGGCTCATCGAAAGCTATATCGACAGGGTCTTTGGCGAAGAATGGCGAGAAAGTGAAAATACCACGCGGAGCGGACGTGCAGCGCGCAGCTCAGCCAGTCCGATGAAGCGTGACGAGGCGTTTGAAGTGCTCGGACTCGCGCCGGAAAGCAGCGATGTGGAAATTCGCGAAGCCCACCGTAAATTACAGCTCAAAAATCACCCGGACCATGGCGGTTCCGATTATTTGGCGGCAAAAATAAATCAGGCAAAGGAAGTCCTGTTGGGCGGCAAATAAGGCGATTCCGCAGACTTAGCAAACGCAGGGCGAATGCAGGCGAAAGCCTTGCCGGATGGCAAAAAAGATGAGAAACACTGCGCTGACGCGGCGCCGAGAAGACCCAAGTTCGAGGATTAACTGTGCATGATTAAGCCGGTCAAGAAGGCTGTATTTCCGGTCGCCGGTCTGGGCACGCGGTTTTTGCCTGCGACGAAAGCGATGCCCAAGGAAATGTTGCCGGTCGTCGACAAGCCGCTCATTCAATATGCGGTGGAAGAGGCGGCTGCGGCAGGGATTGAAGAGTTCATTTTCGTCACCGGGCGCGACAAAAGTGCGATCGAGAATCACTTCGACCATGCCTATGAACTTGAGGCCGAGTTGATCGCGCGCGGTAAAACGGCCGAGTTGGAGGACGTCACAAGATTCATTCCGCCGGCCGGCGCGCTCTCCTTTACCCGCCAGCAGGAGCCGCTTGGGCTAGGCCACGCGGTGTGGTGCGCGCGCAATTTAATCGGCGACGAACCGTTTGCGGTGATATTGGTTGACGAACTCGTACTTTCGAAGACGCCGTGCATGACGCAAGTCGTCGATGTGTATAATGAACGCGGCGGATGCGTTTACGCGCTCGCCGAAATTCCCAACGAACAGACCTATAAATATGGCATCGTTGATGTCGCAGCGGACGATGGGAAAATCATCGATATCAGGGGGATGGTGGAAAAACCCGCGCCCAGCGAAGCACCTTCCAACCTCTGCATTATCGGGCGTTATGTGTTGCAACCTGAGGTATTCGGCTATCTCGAACGCATGGAGCGCGGCGTCGGTGGCGAAATTCAACTGACAGATTCATTGGCCAAATTGGTTGATGACGGGATGGCATGCCACGGCCTGCGTTTCGAAGGACGGCGCTTTGATTGCGGCGCCAAAGCGGGGTTTCTCCAAGCCAACATCGCCTTTGCTCTGGAACGCCCAGATCTGCGCGACGACCTTATGGCGTTTCTCGAAAATCCGTCCGCCTCGTGAATAAAATCTAACAGGATATCACCATGCATGTTGCCATGATCGGCACAGGCTATGTCGGCCTTGTCTCCGCCGCTTGTTTCTCCGAGTTCGGCGTTAATGTTGTCTGTGTCGATAAGGTGCAGAACAAAATTGATGGCCTCAAGGCCGGGAAAATTCCAATTTTTGAGCCCGGGTTGGACGATCTCGTCAAACATAATATTGCCGCCGGCCGGCTGAGTTTTACGACCGATATCACCGAAGCGGTGCCACAGGCCGATGTCATCATGTTGGCGGTCGGCACGCCCAGCCGGCGCGGTGACGGCCACGCGGATCTATCGTTTGTGTACGCCGCGGCCGAGGAGATCGCCGATGCGATGAACGGCTATTCGGTCGTGGTGACGAAGTCCACCGTGCCTGTCGGCACCGGCGATGAGATCGCCCGCATCATCCGCTCGCGCCGCCCCGACGCAGAGTTCGACATCGTCTCCAACCCCGAATTCCTGCGCGAGGGTGCGGCGATCGCAGATTTCATGCGCCCGGACAGAGTTGTTGTCGGCGTCGAATCTGAACGCGCAAAAGCGCTGATGGCAGAACTGTATCGCCCGCTTTTTTTGATCGAAACACCGGTGGTTTTTACCGGCGTCAAAACCGCCGAACTAATCAAATATGCCGCCAACACTTTCCTTGCCACCAAGATCACATTCATTAATGAGATTGCCGATATTTGCGAAGAGATTGGCGCCGACGTGCATGATGTTGCCAAGGGGATCGGATTGGATGGCCGTATCGGCAACAAATTTCTGCATCCAGGCCCGGGTTACGGCGGCTCCTGCTTTCCCAAGGATACGCTCGCCTTCGTGCGCATTGCCCGCGAATGCGGCGCGCCCAGCCATATCGTTGAGGCGGTGGTAGATATCAATGAAAAACGCAAGGCGCGGATGGCGCAGAAGATCATCGCGGCGAGCGGCGGCACGGTCGACGGCAAACGGATTGCCGTGCTCGGCGTCGCGTTCAAACCCAATACCGACGATGTCCGCGACAGCGCCAGCCTGACGATTATCCCGGCGTTGCAGCAAGAGGGCGCCTCGATCCATGCCTATGATCCCGAAGCCATGGGGGAAGCCGAACAATTGCTCCCGGGTGTCCAGTGGTGCGCCAATGCGTACGGGACCATGAAAGGCGCGGACGTCCTCGTTATCTTGACCGAATGGAATGAGTTTCGCGCTCTCGATCTGGAGCGGGTTAAGCAATTGCTTGCCAGCCCGGTGATCGTCGATCTGCGCAATATCTATGAGCCCCGTGCCATGGCCGCAGCCGGGTTCCAGTATATCTGCGTCGGCCGCCCCGCGCCTGAACCCGCCGCTGCCGGCATATGAACGGGGGTCACCGTTTCGACCCGACGGTGCTACGCGAATATGATATTCGCGGCGTCGTTGGACGCACCCTCGGCCGCAACGATGCCGAGGCGATAGGTCGCGCCTTCGCCACCATGGCAGCGCGGGACGGCGCCACCAAAACCATTTGCGTCGGCTATGACGGGCGCGTCAGTTCTCCGCAATTGGAAGCGGCGCTTATCGCTGGCCTCAACGCCGCAGGGGCCAATGTGATCCGCGTCGGGCTCGGGCCGACGCCAATGCTTTATTATTCGGTTCATAGCCTCAACGCCGATGGCGGCATCATGGTTACCGGCTCGCACAACCCGCCAGACAATAACGGCTTCAAGTTTATGCTCGGTAAAAGCTCCTTTTTCGGCGCCAGCATCCGGGAGCTTGGCGCATTGGCCGGGAAGGGCGCCTACCGTGTGGGCGCTGGGATACAGCGTGACGATCCGATGTTGGCCCGCTATGTCGCCCGCTTGGCGGAGGAAAGCGCGTCCCTATCGCCGTTGAAAGTGGTCTGGGACGCTGGAAACGGCGCAGCCGGAGAGGCCATGGCCTTGCTTACTGCCAAGTTGCCGGGCGAGCATATTCTCCTCAACGAGCGCATCGACGGCAGCTTTCCGGCTCACCATCCCGACCCGACGGTGCCCGAGAATTTGACCCAGTTGATTGAAGCGGTACACGCGGGTTCTTGCGATCTCGGCATTGCCTTCGACGGCGACGGCGACCGTATTGGCATCGTCGATGGCGATGGTGAAATATTGTGGGGTGATCAAATTCTCGCGTTATTGTCGCGCGAGGTGCTGCGTAAACAACCAGGCGCCACGATCATTGCCGACGTCAAAGCGAGCCAAGTGTTGTTCGACGAAGTCACGCGGCTCGGCGGGACGCCTCTCATGTGGAAGACTGGCCATTCTCTGATCAAAGCTAAAATGGCCGAAACTGGGGCGCCGCTCGCGGGCGAAATGAGCGGCCACATTTTCTTCGCCGATCGCTATTTCGGTTACGACGACGCGCTCTATGCCGCCGTTCGAATGCTCGGCGTGATCGCCGAAGAAGGGCAGAGCCTAGCGGCGCTGCGCGCCTCTCTGCCGGAGCGCATCAACACTCCGGAATTACGATTTCCGTGCGACGATGCGCGCAAGTTCGGCGCCATCGAGGAAGTCCGCGGGCGTTTGGGAGCCAGCGATGCCGATGTGAATGCGATCGACGGCGTGCGGGTCAGCACCGCAGATGGTTGGTGGCTATTGCGCGCTTCAAATACGCAGCCAGTGTTAGTGGCGCGCTGTGAAGCAAAGGACGCGGCAGGTTTGGCGCGCCTGAAAAATGCGCTGGTGGCACAATTGAGTGAGAGCGGCATTCAACCGCCAAATTTCTAAGAACATGACCGGGAGAACTGACTGTGAGTAGCGAAATTTGCGCCATGTCCGCCACCGAGTTGCTGGCCGCCTATGAGTCAGGTGATCTTTCACCGGTGCAGGCGACAGAATCCGTTCTCGAGCGAATTCATGACCACAACGACAGCTATAATGCCTTTTGCCTGATTGACGATGACGGCGCTCTGGCGGCAGCGCGGCGTTCGGAAAAACGTTGGCTCGCTGGCGCACCCGAAGGGCGCCTCGACGGCGTGCCGGCGTCGGTCAAGGATCTGGTGCTGACCAAGGGTTGGCCGACATTGCGGGGCTCCAAAACCACGAAGCGCGATCAGCCATGGGACGAGGACGCGCCTGCCGTTGCCCGCCTGCGCGAGCACGGCGCCGTACTGCTCGGCAAGACCACGACGCCCGAATATGGCTGGAAGGGTGTCACCGACAGCCCGCTTACCGGTGTGACAAAGAACCCGTGGAATCCTGCGCACACACCGGGCGGCAGCAGCGGCGGCGCAGCCGTCGCCGCATTATGTGGCATGGGGCCACTTCATATCGGCACCGACGGCGGCGGATCGGTACGCATCCCGTGCGCGTTTAGCGGCATTTTCGGAATCAAAGCGAATTTTGGCCGCGTGCCAGTTTATCCGGCCAGTCCGTTCGGCACCTTGTCGCATCTTGGCCCGATGACCAGAACCGTCGCGGATGCGGCGTTGATGCTCACCGTCATGGCGGAGCCTGATACGCGCGACGCTCATGCCTTGCCGTTCGACGCGCGCGATTTCGGCGCAGCGCTTGAGGGCGGTGTCAGCGGTATGCGCGCGGCGTTCAGCCCAGACCTTGGCTATGCCAGCGTCGATCCGGAAGTCGCGGAACTGGTGGCAGCGGGGGTAAAATCACTTGCCGCCCTCGGTGTCGAGGTCGAGCAAACCGATCCGGGGTTCGACAATCCGCAAGATATTTTCCGCTCGCATTGGTACGCCGGCGCAGCATTTGTCTTGCGCGCAATGACCGAGGCGCAGCGCGAACTGGTCGATCCAGGATTGCTGACAGTGGCCGAGAGAGGCGAGGCCATCACGATGGAGACTTATCTGAAGGCCGCCATGGCGCGCAGCCACTTGACTTCTCTCATGCGGGAGTTTCACCAAAGCTATGATTTGTTGCTCACGCCGACGATGTCGTTGCCGGCCTTTTCGCTCGGTAGCGACACGCCGATCGGCCCCAACGGATCATCCTGGGACGATTTTAGCCCGTTTACCTATCCCTTCAATTTGACCGGCCAGCCGGCGGCCACCGTGCCTTGTGGTTTTACTTCGAAAGGCCTGCCGGTGGGCCTGCAGATCGTCGGACGGCACTATGACGAAATAAGTGTCTTGCGTGCCGCCTACGCCTTCGAAGCAGCCAATCCAGAGCACAGTAAATCGCCCAACTTTTCCGTCGCATGATCTTCCATGCGCATTGATTACAAGAAAAACCAAGAATCAGTTGGTGAAACAAAAAATCTTAATCTGGTGTTAGACTTGACGCGAGAATCAATTCTGCTTCATAAGGGATAATTCCTGATTCGCAAGACAACCAGTATTATG
Organism: Pseudomonadota bacterium; assembly: GCA_027624955.1. Lineage (NCBI taxonomy): Bacteria > Pseudomonadati > Pseudomonadota > Pseudomonadota bacterium. Next base: position 90,702 of record JAQBTG010000003.1, on the reverse strand, counting down.
GGCAATTTGGTGGCGAGCAGACACGTGAATAGGCGATCCGACGCGTTGCGGCTTGTGGTTTTGTGCTGCGCAGTTTTGTTGATTGCCGTCGCGGTATTGCTCGCGAGCGCTAAATCGAGTGAAGCGGGTTACGCCTCAATCATTCTCGACGCCGATACCGGTGAAGTGCTGCGCCAGCGCAATGCTGATACGCGCAACTATCCCGCATCGCTTACCAAGATGATGACCCTCTACATGCTGTTCGACGAACTTGACGCAGGACGCATGCAGTTGAGTGACAAGTTAGCCGTCTCAAAGCGGGCAGCGGGCCAACCACCGACGAAATTGGGCCTAAAGCGCGGCACGACGATCACGGTAGAGCACGCGATCTTCGCTTTGGCGACAAAATCGGCAAACGATGTCGCCACAGTCATTGCCGAAGGCATCAGCGGTACGGAATGGGAATTCGCGGTGGCGATGACTAAGCGGGCACGTGGGCTCGGCATGAAACACACCCGGTTTAAGAATGCGTCCGGGCTTCCCAATAGAAAGCAACTCAGCTCAGCCCGCGACATGGGCGTGCTGGCGATGGCTATTCTCCGGGATTTTCCACATTATTATGATTATTTTTCAGTAAAATCTTTCCGCTTCAATGGAAAGACCCATCACACCCACAATAATTTGTTGAACAGCTATCCGGGCGCGGACGGCATGAAAACCGGATATATTCGTGCCTCGGGTTTCAATCTGGTGGCGTCTGCAATGCGCGACGGCCGACGCATCATCGCCGTTGTATTTGGCGGTCGCACCGCAAAATCGCGCGACCAACATATGGTCAAGCTACTAGACCTTGGGTTCGAACGCGTGGCGCAGCGCGATCAACGCTTAGGGGTAAAGCGAATCGTCGTTTTAAACAGTCGCAAGGTTCCTCTTCCTGTCTTCAAGCCCGTTGCAGCCGAAATGCAATTGGCCTCGGCCGGCGTCAAGCCGCCAGTGCAGCGCACCGAATCCGGCCAGTGGGCGATTCAGGTCGGCGCTTATCAAACTGTCTCTGCTGCCGAGAGTGCCTTGCGGACGGTATCCTCGCGGCTACCTGATCTGCTCAGCCATGCGTCAGCCGCTCTGACACCGATCGAGATGAAACGCGGCGATATTCTCTATCGTGCACGATTCCTCGGTCTCTATAAAGGAGAGGCGAAAGAAGCGTGCGCCACTCTCAAGGCCGTGACCATGCCGTGCACGGTCGTGCCCAATCCAGATTTCCGCTTGGCTGATCGTTCCTCCTAAGCAATTCGCTTTGGCATGAGATCAGGTATGAACAATTCTTGGCCGGGGCGGGCTCAAAACCTATTCATCATATGTTTTGTCGTGCTGCTCTTGGGCGCGTGTGAATATGTCGAAAGGCCGGACAATGTGGTCGAGCGGCGATTCACTTGGTTCAGCTATCTTGCGGGCGAAGATTTGAAAGAATCTTGTCGTACTCACGGACCGCCGCGATATCGCTTCATCTATAATGCGATATTTTCCGAGGAAGTTCGGACCTACGAGATAAATGGGTTTTCCGATGGCGGCGGAGGCATGATCGACGTCGAAATAATGTCATCTGAAGCGAGCCCCGACTTTCTAGTGCGTTTTCCGTCTTGGCCGTGGTCGGGAAAGCGCTCGATCGGCCAAATAAACGAAGTTGAAATGGAATTGCTACGCACGTCTCTTGAGGCCAGCGGATTTTCCGATAGACCGCCGGTCGGTGAGATCCTCGACTCCCATTCGTTTTATTGGCTGGTCAGTGCCTGCGAGGGCAGCCGTTTTCACTTCAATGTGTGGGTCCATCCGTCGCGGGAATTCGCTAATATTCGCTTCGCCGAGATCCTGCAACAGCTTGACGGCACCTTGGCCGCGCTGCCTGAAGCACGCGACCTGCCCGCAGAAGAAACGGAATTCCGTCCCCGGCCGGCGGTCGCGCAAAACATTGGTCTCGGATATTACCGCTTTTTCGCCGAGATCCTGCCCGATGGCTTGAGAGCCGCTGCTCAACCCTAGACAGGGGAGCAAGGGCGCTCGAATTTAGCAACGCAATTCTCCACCGTTTATCATCAAACAAAATTCACGGGTTAGGCCATTTGAGTCAGACTTAAGCGCGGGAAAAATCTATTTGAATAATTTCTGACAATCGCCACTTGGCGAATTTAAATCCCTCCCCATCTAATATTTATAAGGATGAGCGACAAACATTTGGTGGAAAGAAGATCATGGCGAGAAAGCGGAGTTCCGTGAGACCGGCCACTTTCGCACTGGCCCTGTCAACCCTGGGACCGGCTTGGGCAGCACGTCTGGAAACGCCAACCTATGTATCAAACAGGGGCGGAATATTCAGACGCGTGGCACCCTGTCATGTTGTCAACGGCACATTCGCGACGTTCCTTTGCTTGATCGGTCTGTCGATTTAATTAGGCACTCAACGGAATCTATTTGAGTTGGCTAAGCGCATCGTTCTCGACACGGATACGATGAAATAGCAGGACGCCGTTGAGAAGTGAGAAAACAAGCGCCAGCGGCCAAGCGTTGAAAACTAATGGCAGCACCGCGATTTCGGCGCATACCAGCCAATAGTTCGGATGGCTGATAAAACGGTACGGTCCGGCGCGGACTAGCGGCGCATCCGGCAGAATAATTACTCGGGTCGTCCAGCGCTCTCCCAGACTAATTAAGATCCAGGCGCGGAATATCTGCAACGCGCCATAGACCGCGACCAATGGCCAAATGACATTCTCCAGATCGACAAATATCAGCCACAGCGCCAGTGCTACGAGCCAGGCGCCGTGCAGAAGCGCAAATAGTGGATAGTGGCGGGCGCCGAACTCCTGGCCGCCTTTGGCCAGTAATCGGCGGGTGTTGGCGCGTGCGTAAACAAGTTCACTGAGGCGTTGGGCCAGGACCGCGAGAAGAATTATCCAGGCGGCGATCATGCGCCTTCGAGAACCAGAAATCCGGCGGTGAAGCCCGGCCCCAGGCTCGACATCATGCGCCGTCCACCATTTTTACCGGCGCCCTTCGCGTCACCATGTGCGAGCGCGCGTTCAAGCACGAACATGATTGTCGCCGCCGACATGTTGCCATATTGGCGCAACGTCTCGCGGCCATGCTCCAGACCGCCGGATTGCAGACCAAACGCCTCTTCGAGAGCCGTCAGCACTTTTGCGCCGCCCGGATGACAAACAAATTCGTCGATATCCTTGAGCGCAAGGTCATGATCTGCCAAAAATTCCTCGGCTGCTGCGCGCATTTTCGAGCGTACCAAGTTGGGGATATCGCGCGAAAACAGCACGCCGAAACCGTCATCTTCAATGCGCCAGCCCATGATTTCGAGGGTATCGGGCCACGTATGTTCACCCCAGGCCGAAATTTCCGGCCCCTGCATCTCAGTGTTCACGACCGCGGCGGCGGCGCCATCACCGAACAATGCCGTGGCGATCACGTTACTTTTACTGCGGTCGTTGAAGCGGAAGGTCAGTCCACACAGCTCGACCACGGCGAAAACGACATTGGCGCCCGGCATGGCACGCGCCAGGGCGCCCGCCCGTGCCAAGCCGATCACGCCGCCGGCGCAGCCGAGGCCGAAGATCGGCAGTCGCTGCACATTACGCCGCATCTCAAGACGTTCGAGTAACAGCGCATCCAGGCTGGGCGCAGCAATACCCGAGGTTGAGGCAACCACCAGGGCGTCGACGTCTTCGATGGCGAGGCCGGCGCGTTCCAAACAACGCAAAACTGCCTGCTCAAGGAGGTTCACGGCGTTCTCTATGAACAATGCATTGCGCTCGGCAAAGCTATGCTCTTCCAAATACCATTCGATCGGGACGCAGGAATGGCGCGTGCCGATGGCGGCATTCTTGAATACCGGAATCAACCGCTCGAAATCATGAAAGGAGCCCTGAAATAGTTTTGCCGCGCCGCGCATGACGTCTTCCTGATTCAACACATGATCTGGAACGGCTGTTGCCAGCCCGCCGAGGCGCGCGTTCGCTGCTGTTGCGGTCGATGCCATAGTTATATTCCTGCCAGGCGCGCGTTATGCGCATTATATATGCTTATACCATTTATGAATTATCACGGCGAAGGCTTCTGTGCCCGCCGTCACTGCGCTCTTTTGCGTGCATGTCGCTTGCAAAAAAATGCTGTAATCGCCGCGGTCGTTGATGTTATCGGCCCATTAGGTACGCTCGATAGGTACGTATGAACGCGAAAAAGACCAAAAATAGTCCGACATCGGAGGCCGGCAGCAAGGAACGCCCGGTCCTGATCAAGCCGGCGCCCAAGCGCGGCTTGCTGGCCCGGCTGCGCCGTTATTTTCTCACCGGTATCGTTGTCTCTGCGCCGGTCGGCATTACGATCTGGCTGATTTGGCTGTTCGTCGCCTTTGTCGACGACACAGTGGTGCCGCTCATTCCGGACGCCTACAACCCGTCCAATGTGCTCGGCGTGAGCGTGCCCGGCATCGGCGTAATCGTGGTGCTATTTGTGGTCACCATCATCGGCTTCCTGGTGACCAATTTATTTGGCCGTTTCATGGTCAAATTGGGCGAGAACATGGTTTCGCGCGTCCCCGTGGTACGCACGATATATGGCGTCTTGAAGCAAATATTCGATGCCGTATTGGCGCAATCGGAAGGCGCCTTCCGCGAAGTCGTTTTGATCGAATATCCGCGCAAGGGCATTTGGGTGCTCGGATTTGTGACCAGCAACACCCAGGGCGAAGTTCAGCGCGTGACGGCAGATGAGATGGTCAATGTTTTCCTGCCAACGACGCCAAACCCCACATCTGGATTCCTTCTGTTCGTCCCGCGTAAGGACTGCATCACCATGAACATGACGGTAGAAGAGGGGGTAAAGTTGGTCATCTCAGGCGGCATTGTGTCGCCGCCTGATTCAAAGAGCCCGCCAGCGCCCGGGGATGGGGACGGTACGGTCGACCAATCGAGCCAAACTTAGGCCGAGCGCAAATAACGCGCCGCGGCGTCGCGCTCAAAGAGATATAGCAGAACACGCAGGGCGTTGCTGCGCTCAGACTTCAATTCCGGATCGCGCTCCATAATCAGGCGGGCATCGTCGCGTGCCGTTGCCAACAATTCGCCGTGCCGGGCGAGGTCGGCGAGGCGAAGCTCCGGCAATCCGCTCTGGCGCGTACCCAGCAATTCTCCGGCGCCACGCAGTTTGAGATCCTCTTCGGCGATACGAAAGCCGTCATCGGTTTCGCGCAAGATTTCGAGGCGTGCGCGCGCGGTCTCGCCGAGTGGTGGCGCATACAACAGCAGGCAGTTGCCGGGCTTGTCCGAACGCCCCACGCGGCCGCGCAATTGATGTAATTGGGCGAGACCAAAGCGCTCCGCATGTTCGATCACAATGATTGTGGCATCAGGCACATCTATGCCGACTTCGATCACCGTGGTTGCTACGAGAACGTCAAGCGCGCCGCTGGCGAAAGCAGACATGGCGGCGTCTTTTTCGTCGCTTTTTAGGCGGCCATGCACAAGACCGACACGGGCGCCGAATATGCTCTTGAGTTGCCCATGGCGCTCTTCTACTGCCGCCAGGTCGAGGGCTTCCGATTCCTCGACCAAGGGACAAATCCAATAGACTCGTGCGCCTGATTCCACGGCTCTCCTGATACCGGCGACAACCTCTTCCAATCGCTCGATCGGCAGCACACGGGTTTTGATCGCGGCCCGGCCGGCGGGCTTCTCAAGCAAGCGCGAGCTCTGCAAATCGCCATAGGCGGTCAGCATGAGGGTGCGCGGAATGGGCGTTGCCGTCATCACAAGCACATCCACCCCTTTGCCCTTGGCCGCCAGGGTCATGCGTTGATGCACGCCAAACCGGTGTTGCTCGTCGACGACTGCTACCGCCAGATCGGAAAATTCTACGCCGCTTTGGAAAAGCGCATGGGTGCCTACGGCAATATCCACTTCGCCTGCAGCAAGGCGCGCCAATACGGTCACACGTTCACTCTTCTTGGCGCGCCCGGTCAGCAGCGCCACGGTCACACCACTCTCCGCTAACAGTTTTTCAAGCGTCGCAAAATGCTGGCGCGCCAGGAGTTCGGTCGGCGCCATCAATGCCGCTTGGGCGCCGGCCTCGACAGCGATCAACATGGTGAATAGCGCGACCACCGTCTTGCCGCTGCCGACATCTCCCTGCAGCAGGCGCAGCATTCGGTGCGGTTGCCCAAGATCGGCCTCAATTTCTTGAACTGCCGATATTTGCCCGGCGGTGAGCGAAAACGGCAACTGGGCGCCGACAGTCTCGCGAAGTCGCCCATCGCCCTTGGTTTCGCGTCCTTTAGCACGCTGGAGAGAAGCCCGTAACAGCGCTAGAGCCATTTGATTGGCCAGCAATTCGTCATAGGCGAGGCGCTCGCGCGTGCTCGAATTAGCGTCCAAATCTGCTTCGCCTTGCGGTTGGTGCGCGGCCATCAAAGCGGTTTTCCACGCCGGCCATTTCTGGCGCGCAAGATAGGCCGGGTCACACCATTCCGGCAGTTCAGGCGCGCGATCGAGTGCCGCCTGTATCGCTTTCGACAGCGGCTTCAAGTTCAAACCCGCCGTCAAAGGATAGATCGGCTCGACGCTCAGCAGGTTTTCGATCTCATCCTCGCGCGCAATGTGATCCGGATGCACCAGCTGAATTTCGTCGCCATAGCGCTCCGTCCGCCCGCTGACTACGCGAATTTCGCCAATTGGCAGGTTTTGGAGCAGATATTTTTCACGCGCATGGAAAAACACCAGGGAGAGTTCGCCGCTTTCATCGGAACAGCGCACTTTGTAAGGCAACCGGCGCATTGCGGGTTTGTGGTGGGACTCGACGCGCACTTTCAAGGTGACGATGACGCCGGCCGGGGCCTCAGCGATTGTCGGTGAGAACCGCCGGTCAATGAGACCGCTTGGCAGATGCCACAACAGGTCGACGACCAGCGGCCCGGCGCACTGCTCGATGGCCGCAGCGATGCGCGGACCCACCCCGGGAAGAGTGCTCACTGGGGCGAAAAGTGGGTTCAAAATTTCCGGACGCATGGTACTCAGAGGCTACCTCCGCACCGGCAAAGCGGCAATGGCTGACAACGCCGCAGAGCTCTCCTATTATCCCGCGCGAACAGCGCCGGAATACCCCATGGAACATAGTTTAGAGACCCGCAGAAAACGTCTGCGCTACCGCACCAACCACACCGGCACCCGGGAGACGGATGTCCTGTTAGGTGGCTTCGTGGCGGAGTATGGCGATTGCTTTGATACCGAAGCGACGGGCGCCCTCGAAGATCTGTTGGACGGCGCCCATGATCCAGAAATTCTCGACTGGATTACTGGCCGCCAACCGATTCCGCAGCGCTTCCAGACGAGCACCATGGACCGGCTTCTAGAATTTATCAAAGAGCGGCACAGCTCTTGAATCCGGTGGCCTCCAGTTTGCGATCCCTCGCGCTCGACCGCCCTGGGCGCGTAGCTATCGGCGGTATGCCGGAGGGCTATGATGCACTTATATTGGGCCGGTTGGCCGCCCAGGCCGCACAGACGACGCTCCTGTTCATCGCGCCCAATGACGTCCGCCTCGCCAACACGCGCGATTGTCTCGGTTTTTTCGCCCCCGAAGTCGAATGCCTGCTCATTCCAGCTTGGGATTGTCTGCCCTATGACCGTATCTCACCGCGCAACGATCTGGTGAGTGAGCGGATTTCCTCGCTGGTGAAGTTAGCGACGAAGGGAAACGGCCCGCGCGTGGTGCTGGCGACCGTCAATTCGTTGCTTCAGCGCGTGCCGCCCAGAGACGCATTGGCGCGCGCCACATTTACGCTGAAGAAAGGTACCGAGCTCAATCTCGACGACTTGTTCGCCTATCTAGAAAGCAATGGCTTCACCCGCGGTGGCACGGTGATGGAGGCAGGTGACTATGCGGTGCGCGGCGGTATCGTCGATATTTTTCCTCCCGGTTCGGAAATACCGGTGCGTCTCGACCTATTCGGCGAGACGCTTGAGGCGATCAAGACTTTCGATCCAGTGACCCAGCGCAGCGAAGGCGTTTTGGCTAGCGTGCAACTCGTACCGGTTAGCGAAGTGGTACTTAACGAGGCCTCGATCGCTCGATTTTGCGCTGGTTACCGGAGCCAATTCGGCGCCGTCACCGATGCCGACCCGCTGTTCGAAGCGGTAAATACTGGGCGGCGCTATCCCGGCATGGAGCATTGGCTGCCGCTGTTTCACAACAAGCTTGAAACCATTTTCGACTATTTGCCGGGAGCGCCGGTCTTTTTTGATCAGCTCGCAGAAAATGCCTGCGACGACCGCTGGGAAGCTATTGACGATTATTACCGGGCGCGCACGGAGGGACCGGGCGCCGTAGCGGGTATGGCGATTGAGAATTACAAGCCACTGCCGCCGGAGATGTTGTACCTGACCCGCGAAGAGCGCGATTCACGCCTCGACAAACATCCGTTCGCGGTGCTTTCGCCGTTTACTGCGGATGCCGCGCCAGATCGGCAGATATTCGACCTTGGAGGACGGCAGGGCAGGGTGTTTGTCGCCGAACGCAGCAAGCTCACCGGCGATCTATTCGATGCGGTGCGTGGCCATCTTGGCGCTGAGGCTCGGGCCGGAAGGCGTGTTTTGCTCGCCGGCTGGAGCGTGGGGACACGGGAGCGTATCGGCCGCCTGTTGGCGGAACACGGCGTTCAATCCCTTACCGCGGTCGATACGTGGCGCGCCGTCGAAAATCTTGCCGTCAGCAGTGGCGCGTTGGCCGTGCTGCCGATGGAGCATGGCTTTACCTCGCCGACGCTTACCGTTATCGCCGAGCAGGATATTCTCGGTGATCGGCTGAACCGCCGCCAACGCCGCCGGCGCGTAAAGGCGGCGGACTTTCTCGCCGATGCTTCCGAGCTATCACAAGGCGATTTGGTGGTTCATGCCGATCATGGCATCGGGCGCTATGACGGGCTGGTGACGCTCGACGTCGACAACGCGCCGCATGATTGCCTGCGTATCCTCTATGGCGGCGACGACCGCCTGCTTCTGCCGGCGGAGAATATTGAGCTTCTGTCGCGCTTTGGCTCCGCCGACCAACCGGTTTCGCTCGACCGTCTCGGCAGCGCCGCGTGGCAGGCGCGCAAGTCACGCCTCAAAAAGCGCGTCAAGGAGATGGCCGGTGAATTGATGAAGATGGCCGCCCAGCGGGCGTTGCGTACAGCCCCTGTATTGCAGGCGGATCAAGGGGTTTTCGAAGAATTCTGCGCGCGCTTTCCGTTTACCGAAACGGACGATCAGGCCAACGCAATCGATGAAACCCTCGGCGATATGGCGAGCGGGCGGCCGATGGACCGCCTCATCTGTGGCGACGTGGGGTTCGGCAAAACCGAAGTCGCCCTGCGCGCTGCGTTCTACTGCGCAATGAGCGGCAAGCAGGTCGCGGTCCTGGTGCCAACCACGCTGCTGAGCCGTCAGCATTTCAAAAATTTTAAGGAACGGTTCAATAATTTGCCGGTGCGGATCGAACAATTGTCGCGGCTGGTCAAACCCAGCATGGCCGGCGAAATCCGCGAGGGCATGAAAGCCGGCACGGTCGACATCGTAATCGGTACCCATGCGCTTCTCAGTAAGGCCATCGAATTCGCCGATCTCGGTCTGTTGATCGTCGATGAAGAGCAGCATTTCGGCGTGGCGCATAAGGAGCGGCTCAAGAAGATGCGCGCCGAAGTACATGTGCTGACTCTGAGCGCCACGCCGATTCCGCGCACGCTTCAAATGGCGCTGACCGGTGTGCGCGATATGACCATCATCGCCACGCCGCCGGTCGACCGTCTGGCGGTGCGGACGTTTATCATGCCGTTCGATCCGGTGGTCACGCGCGAAGCCTTGATGCGGGAGCATTTTCGCGGCGGTCAAAGTTTTTACGTTTGCCCGCGTATCGCCGATCTTGACGGTGTCGCCGCGCGGATTAGATCGCTGGCGCCGGAAGTTAGAGTGAGGATCGCGCATGGCGGCATGCCGGTAGCCGAACTGGAAGCGGCCATGGAGGATTTCTACGACGGCAATTTCGACGTGCTTGTCTCTACCGCGATTATTGAATCAGGCCTCGATCTGCCGCGCGTCAATACGATGATCGTGCACCGTGCTGATATGTTCGGCCTCTCACAGCTCTATCAGTTGCGCGGTCGTATCGGGCGCTCGAAATTGCGCGGCTACGCCTATTTTACCTTGCCGCCGGCGCATAAGGTGACGCCGACGGCGCGCAAGCGGCTTGAAGTGATTCACCGCCTCGACAGTCTGGGTGCTGGGTTTAGCCTGGCCAGCCACGACATGGACATTCGCGGCGCCGGAAACTTACTGGGCGGCGAACAGTCGGGCCATGTCCGTGAAGTCGGCATCGAGCTCTACCAGCATATGTTGGAAGAAGCCGTCGCCCAGGCGCGAGCTGAAGCCGACGGTACGTCCGATACGTTGGTCGCCGAGTGGTCGCCGCAAGTAAGCCTTGGCACGGCTGTGCTAATCCCGGAGAGCTATGTTGAGGATTTGGATGTGCGCCTGACGCTATACCGCCGCGTGTCACGCCTTGAAGACAGCTCCGAAACTGAGGAATTTATCGATGAACTGGCCGACCGGTTTGGCCCGGTGCCGGAAGAGGTGCGCTATCTACTTGATATCGTCGCCATCAAACGGCTGTGCCGCGCCGCCGGCGTTGGGCGAATTGATGCCGGACCCAAAGGCGCGGTGCTGACCTTCCGGCCCGATACCGCGGTCAATCCTGAACAGCTGATCGCCCATATCGCCAACCCCTCGCACGGCCTCAGGCTCCGCCCCGACAACAAGCTCGTCGTCACGCGCAACTGGCCGGTGGCAGGGCAGCGCCTCGAAGGCGTACAGCGTGTGCTTTCGACCTTAGGCGGAATGGCCGCATAGACGTGATTCACCAGAGCGGAGCACCCCTAACCTCGCTCTATTGGCAGCGGAATAGCCGCCTTACTAGGCCCCATCGCCCACCAATTCATTGACCTTGGCAGCCATGATGAAATCATTCTGGTGTAGACCCTTGATCTTGTGGGTGTAGAACAAAACGCTGCAATAGCCCCATCCGAAGCTGATATCTGGGTGGTGGCTTTCGGCTTCGGCAAGCGCGCCGATTTTGTTGACGAACGCCAAAGTGGCGGCGAAATCGCTAAGTTTGAATTTGCGCCTAATTTTGGTGGCATCGTCGAGCAATTCCCAGCCCGGCGCGCTGGCAAGTAATTGTCGCGCTGAGGAGGGCTCCAGAGGCGCTGCTCCACTGCGGCAGGGGATGCAGTTATGTTGCGTCAAATCCATGATCTCTTCTCCTAGAACCTCATATAAGCCATTTTATGTTGCGTCACGTGCAAGCTGTTGAGAGAATCGCGGCAACCGGTCACTCCAACGCCGGAAGGGGTGTGGTCTGTGGTGGTTACATAATGGATGCGGCGGCGAAAATTGCCAGCGATACGGCGAGCGTCAACCTGCCTCTTCGCGACACGGAGCCGCGCAGCGTCACGATATTGGGCTCAACCGGCTCGATCGGCAGAAGTACCATCGACCTCCTGCAGCGGCATAAGGGCTCCTTTACGGTTGAGGCATTGACGGCGCACAGCAATATCGAGCTGTTGGCTGAGCAAGCCCGGCTGACCGGCGCAAAAATGGCCGTCACCGCAGACTCTAGCCGCTATCAGGACCTGAAGGACGCGCTCTCAGGAACGAATATCAGTGTCGCGGCGGGGCCCGAGGCGGTGGAAGATGCCGCTGCCGCGTCGGCTGACTTCGTGATGGCCGGGATTGTCGGCGCCGCCGGTCTTGGCCCGACCATGGCGGCAGTCAAGCGCGGCGCCATCGTCGGCCTGGCCAACAAAGAATGCCTGGTTTGCGCCGGCGAATTGATGTTACGCGAAGTAACGCGCGCCGGCGCGACACTGCTGCCGGTCGATTCCGAGCATAACGCCATCTTCCAGGTGTTTGATTTCAAGCGCGAGGCTAGCGTTGCGCGCATTATCCTGACGGCTTCTGGCGGGCCGTTCCGCAAAGCTGATATGGAGCATATGGTCAACGCTTCGCCGGAGCAGGCGGTTGCCCATCCCAATTGGGATATGGGGGCGAAAATCAGCGTCGATTCGGCGACCATGATGAACAAGGGCCTGGAGATGATAGAGGCCTTTCATCTGTTTCCGGTGTCCGTGGCCCAGATCGACGTGTTGGTGCACCCGCAGTCAGTGATTCACAGCATGGTTGAATATATCGACGGCTCCGTCCTGGCCCAACTAGGGACGCCTGATATGCGAACGCCAATCGCCTATTCACTGGCGTGGCCGGAGCGCATCAGCACGCCGAGCGCCAAGCTTGACCTAGCCGAGATGGCAACATTGACCTTCGAAAAGCCTGATTTGCAACGCTTTCCCTGTTTGCGGCTGGCGCAAGAGGCGTTGAATGATGGCGCGTCGGCGGCGATTGTTCTCAATGCTGCCAACGAAGTCGCGGTGCGCGGCTTCCTCGACAGAAATATCGGCTTTATGGATATCCCGCGCGTCGTCGAATCATGTCTTGAGAGCCATGAAGCGGGCCCTGTGACATCGATCGATGTGGTCAAACAGATTGACGCTCAAACGCGTATTTCCGCCGCAGAGAAAATCTCAAAACTTTAAAATTATCAAATGTTTCCGACGATTTTTTATTATTGATATTGATGGCAGTTAATGTGGCTGGTGGCAAAATGACCAGGCGGATGGCGGATCAAATCGAACCCGGCGAAAATGCGCGGCAATTGATCGACGCCAATACGGAAAATTTTCCTGTCGGATCATTTCTTATCCCGCGCGAGTTTCGCCCGCACGTTCATGCCTTCTATATATTCGCCCGCCAAGCCGACGATATTGCCGATTCACCGGATATCACGGCGCCGGAGAAAGTGACGCGGCTCAAGGCGGTGCAACGCGCCCTTGGTGTCGATGAGACGTCCCTGCCGGACTGGGCGCTGCCCTATCATCAAAGCTTGCTGGCGAGCGGCAAAACGCCGGCCAATGGGCGCGATCTGCTTTCCGCCTTCATCCAGGACGCAACTAAGCTGCGCTATCACGACTGGGCTGATTTGATCGATTATTGCATGCGCTCCGCGGCGTCCGTCGGCCGAGTGATGTTGGACATTCACGGGGAGCGAGACGCGGATATCGAGGGCTCGGACGCGCTTTGTTGCGCCTTGCAGATGCTCAATCATTTGCAAGATTGCAAAAAGGACTATCTGGCGCTCGACCGCGTATATTTGCCTGAGCCGTGGCTCAAGGAGGCTGGCGGCAGCGTTGAAGATCTGAGGCTGGACAGCGCGACACCGGCGGTGCGCCGGGTGATCGACCGTTGCCTGGACGAGACTGAAACATTGTTGCGGCGCGCCGACGCGATGCCGCGCAGCGTGCGCCGCCGTGGCCTGCGCTGGGAGAGCGCATTTATCCTCAAGCTCGCTTGGGCATTGGCGGGTCGGCTAAGGCGGGAAGATCCGATTGCCGGGCGCGTCGAGGTGAGCAAAGCTGGCTGGCTGGCCTGTGGCCTGCGCGGCATTCTCGGCGCATGGTGAGGCGGCCATGGTAAGCGCCGATCAGGCGGGAAATCTGCCGACGGATTTTGACGGCCTGCCGATACCGGCGACCGACGATCCCAAACAATATGTCGCCGAAGTGACGCGCGCGTCAGGCTCGTCTTTCTTTTTGCCCATGATGCTACTGCCGCGGCCCAGGCGCGAAGCCATGCTGGCGCTGTACGCGTTCTGCCGAGAAACCGACGATGTCGCCGACGAGATCGAGGATTCCGCCCTTTCCAGCGCGCTAATCAAGGCCTGGGCGGAGGAGATCGAAGCGCTGTTCGCCGGGCATCCCAACCATCCGGTGAGCCACGCACTGGTCACACCGATAGAGCGCTACGGATTATCGAAGGGTCTATTTCTCGACATTCTCGAAGGCTTCGAGATGGATCGTTCGGGCGCCATGCTGCGTCCCACTCTGGCCGAATTGGAGCGCTACTGTTATTGCGTCGCGTGCTGCGTCGGCTTGCTCTCGGTAGAGATATTCGGCTATCGCTCACCCGCTATCCCGGACTTCGCCCTCCATCTCGGGCATGCCTTTCAGCTCACTAATATCCTGCGCGATGTGGCCGAGGATGCCGAGCGCGGGCGCATCTATCTACCGGCCGAACTGCTCGCCAAACACGGGCTGGAGAACGTCACGCCGGATGAGATCATCCATGCACCCGGCGTAGAGAAAGTTTGCGCCGAGGTCGGTGCGATGGCGCGCCGGCGTTTTCTTGAGGCCGCTCGCGCCATGCCGACTTCAGAGCGCCGCCGTATGCGCCCGGCACTGCTGATGCGCGGCGTTTACGAACCCTATCTCGACCGGATCGAAGCCGGCGGGTTTCGAGTCGACGGCCCGCGCATCAAATTCGGCAAGCTGCAGAAATTATCGATGGTCTTTTCGGCCCTGCTGCGCACACTTTAGAGTTAACGGTCCAGAGAGTTAGCGGTCTACCGCAATCAGTCGCGGCAGGATTTCGTTCTCCGCCCGCGCCAGATCCGCGGCGAAATCGATTTCGATCCAGGGCAGGCCGGTGATGTCCTCGAAGCCGAAACGGCCTTTGGGTGAGACGAGGAGCACGTCGCGGATGGCTTCCTCCATGTAATCACTGCGTCCGCCCTTGGAGATGATTTGTCGGGCCGCCGCCGAGAGGTCTCGCGCCGCGGATTCATCGAAGCGGAAGAAACCGACCGACTCACCGTAATATTCATGCGCCCGTTCCAAGATTTTTCGAAAATCTACCGGATGGCCAGCGGCAATTGCGAGTTTCATTGGCTCCTCGCCAGGTTCGACGTCGCGGTCCAACAGAAAGAGGTTTCGGTGTGGGCTGGCGAGCAACCGTTCCAACATGCGTCGGTCGTAGAGCACGTCGCCGTCCATGAGAAGAACATCGCCGCCGCGTGTCATCGCACGCTCAAGTACCGCCATGGTGACGACACTGCCTTCGCGGTAATCCGGGTTGTGCACCAGTTCCACTTTTCCGGCATTCAGGCGCGCTAGCTCGGCCGCGATATGGGCCGCGCCATGTCCGACGCCGAGGGTGATTTCCTCGATGCCCAGAGCGCCGAGTTGGGTGAGATGCCGTTCCAGCAGGCTTCTGTTGGCGAAGCGCAGCAAGACCTTGGGCATATCTTCCGCCGCACCGCCGAGCCGGCTACCAAGGCCGGCGGCGAATATCACGGCCCGCATGGCACTCGCCTCCCGGCAGGAAGCTGTTGCAGCGCATGCACTTCGTCGCGGATAATCATATGCCACGCTCTTAGCTCACCCGCTTATTCGGCGCAACCGCATCGCCCTTACCCGCATGACCGATCGACCGCAACTAGAACAGAGCCCGGAGAAGGCGCAGCGCAAGGGACCGTGGGACCAGCGCATCGCGCGCTTTTTGGTGCGCCCCTTGGTGCGTACACGGGTCACGCCCAATCACATCACCACTTTGCGCCTGTTATCGGGGCTGGGCGCTTGCGGTTGCCTGGCCTATGGCGAGACACCGCTGATCCATTGGGGGGCAGGGCTGTTCGCGCTCTCCAATTTTGTCGACCACATGGATGGCGAGTTGGCACGCCTGAGCGGCAAAAGCAGCCGCATCGGCCATCTCTACGATCTCGCTTCCGATGTGGTGGTCCATATCTTTCTGTTCGTGTCGATCGGTATCGGCTTGTCCGATTCCTGGCTTGGCGACGCCGCCTGGATCATGGGAATCATCGCCGGTATTTCGGTCAGCGGCCTGTTCGCCCTGTTCCAATATCTCGAAACCCGCATGGGACAGAAGCAAGCCGGCCTGCCGCGCTATGCCGGCTTCGAGGTCGAAGATGTGCTGTATCTGATCGGCCCGGCGATCTGGGGTGGCGGCCTCATACCGATACTTATTCTGGCCACGATCGGCGCGCCGTTGTTCGGGGTATGGGCGCTTATCCGCTACCGCCGCGAAATATTCTGGCCACAAAGAACCGCGCCCGAATGACCACGCTGATCACCGGCGCAACCGGATTTCTCGGCTCCGCCGTGGTGCGTTTGCTTGTGGCCGAGGGCCGAGAAGTCCGCGCGCTTGTCCGCGGCGCAAGCGACAGCCGCAATATCGAAGGTCTCGACATCGAGCGCGTGACCGGCGATCTCACCGATAGCGCTTCGCTCAAGGCGGCGGCGAAAGGTTGCGATGCCCTCTATCACGTCGCTGCGGATTACCGCCTGTGGATCCCGAAGCCGAAGGAAATTTATGACATCAACGTGGAAGGCACGCGAAATTTAATGCGCGCGGCGGGAGAGGCTGGTGTGGCCCGCATCGTCTATACCTCCAGCGTTGCCGTGCTCGGCCTCACCAAGGACGGGACACCCGCCGACGAAGACCTGCCGGTCGGCGTCGGCGATATGACCGGCCATTACAAGCGCTCGAAATATCTCGCCGAGCAAGCGGTGCGCGAGATGGTCGTTCGTGACGGCCTGCCGGCAGTGATCGTCAATCCCACCGCGCCGATCGGTGCACGCGATATCAAACCGACGCCAACCGGGCGGATCATTGTTGATTTCGTCAATGGCCGCATGCCGGCCTATGTCGATACCGGTCTCAATCTGGTGCATGTCGACGATTGCGCGCGCGGCCACCTGCTTGCGTTCGAACGCGGAAAATCGGGAGAACGCTATATTCTCGGCGGTGAGAACCTGACTTTGCGCGATATTCTGCTCGCCCTCGGGCGCATCACCGGCCGCCCGGCGCCGGGTTTGCGCCTACCGAACCGTCTTCTCATGCCGCTAGCCTATGTCGCCGAAGGGTGGTGCCGTGTAACCGGCACCGAAACCCGATTGACCGTGGATTCTCTGAAAATGGCGCGAAAGCACATGTTCTTCTCGTCTCAAAAGGCTGCTCAGGAATTAGGGTTTTCGTCGCGCTCGGCCGAACAAGCGCTGACGGAGGCGATCCATTGGTTCGGCCAAAACGGCTATTTCAAATCGCAAGTCTCGTCGGCAATCCGATCGAAATAACACCGGCTGCCAGACGCCACCGGTAGAACAAGGATTCTTGGGCATTCGTAGCTATGCATTGCCTCGGTCTGCTGCACTGCCGCCTCTTCAATTTTGCCGTGCCAACGGTAGAGAGAAACGACGCCAGGGATGATGTTCGCCGATGCGATCAGGCGCGCTTCCAATAGCGACTGCGTGATCTCTTTTGCTTCCGCCTGCTTCGCAGTGGTGATGCAACGGAGGACAGGTTTCAAAATCGCATGATTCTTTTGCCGATTTTACCCGGACACCGGTCATGATACATTCGCGCGGCCTACAAATGGTGCTTGGAATTGGCTGGTTATGGAACCCTTTCAGAATTCAGAGGTCAAAGACATATTTGGCGCCTATCCCGGCAAGCTCAGAGCGAAACTGATGCGATTGCGCCATCTCATATTTGCGACGGCCGCGGAACTCGAAGATGTCGGCCCCCTAGAGGAAACGGTGAAGTGGGGTCAGCCAAGCTATCTCACCACCGAAAGTAAAAGCGGCACGACAATCCGCGTCGATCAAATCAAATCGAAACCGGGGCGATATTGCATGATGGTTCACTGCCAGACATCTCTACTGGCGACTTACCGGGAATTCTACTCGGATGTTTTGCGCTTTGACGGTAAGAGATGCATTGAATTTGACGTCGAAAAAGATCCGCCTGAAGAAGCGTTGCGCCATTGCATCGAGTTGGCGCTGACCTACCACCGCAACAAGCGCCGTGATCGGCTGCCGTTTTGATTCTGAACGGATCATTCAAAATATTTTCGAAATTTTCCGTTGAATTGCCAAGCAGACGCCGAAACACTACAAGCGCAGTGAAACTGGGGTTGGAAGCGGGTTTTGTATGGCGATGATTCGGCGAATTATGGTACTGGCAGGCGCACTATTCCTGGGCGCAATGTTGAGCGGGGGGGTGGCGGCACAGGACTCCGGTGCGCAGGGCAGTATCTTGCATGAAATAGCCGCGGCGGGCAGCGCCGCTGACTTCGCCGACACGCGCGCGGCCACGTCTTCCTCTGAGCGCCGCGCGTCGGCGGCGCGTTTCAGCGCTGCGGTCATATCGGCATTGGCCAACCATCCTCAGCACGCCACCGCCATATTGCGAACTGCGATGGCATCGGCGCCGCGCCACAGAAAATATATCGCCACTACCGTCGTGGCAGCCTTTCCCGGATATAGAGATCTCGCCTTTCGTGAAGCCAATAACCCGCAATCCGCTTCACTCTTGGTGCGCACATCGGCCCAAACGGGCGATTCCGACGCATCTGAGGCCTATGGTGAGCCAGAGCGATCGCACGAGGGATTTGGCTTGAGCGCCATTGTTATCGGTGGCGGCGGACATGATGTCGGGGTGTTCGGAAACCGCAAAGAATCCGGAAAAGACGTCAATATGGAACTGCGATTCACGCCATTTGGCGGCTGGTTGTGGGATTTCATATTGTCCCCCGAGCCGCATATTGGCGGCCACTACAACACCGACGGCAACACCAATCAGCTTTATGTAGGCGGAACCTGGATGTTTGATCTGGGCTGGGGGCTTTTTGCCGGCGGCAGCCTGGGATTTGCGCTGCATGACGGTGAAACCGATACCGATTTACTGGATCGTAAGGAATTGGGCCTGCCGGTGCTGTTTCGCGAATCATTGGAGTTCGGCTATCGGTTCGACGAGCATCACGGCCTATCGTTTCATCTCGATCATATTTCGAACGCCGGCATTGACGAAAATAATGAGGGTCTGGATACGTTTGGCCTCAGATACACCTACCGTATTTAAACAATATCAACGGTTTAACCACGAACCACTCCGCAAATTTAAACAAAAGGCGCTTGCTCGTTTCATGAGTTGGTGTAATTTATAACAGGCGTGGAATCGAAAAAAATCGAAAATCGAGAAAGTCCCGCGCGCCACGAAGAGGGGTACTGAGCATGCCGGATACGCCATTGCTGGATCGTGTGAATACGCCGCAGGATCTTAAACAATTCTCGATCAAAGAGATAAAGCAGGTATGCGACGAATTGCGTACGGAAACGATCGACGCGGTTTCCGTAACCGGCGGCCATCTCGGCGCGGGTCTCGGCGTGGTCGAGCTGACCGTCGCGCTCCATTATGTATTCAATACACCGCACGATCGCCTTATTTGGGATGTTGGCCATCAGGCCTATCCACATAAAATCCTGACCGGACGGCGCGAAAATATCCGCACCCTTCGTCAGCCAGGCGGGCTGTACGGGTTCACCAAGCGCAGCGAAAGCGAGTTCGATCCGTTTGGCGCGGCACATTCCTCGACTTCTATTTCTGCCGGCCTCGGGATGTCAGTGGCGCGCGAATTAAAGGGTGAAAAACGCAATGTGATTTCCGTCATCGGCGATGGCGCCATGACCGGCGGCATGGCCTATGAAGCGATGAATAATGCCGGCGCCATGGACGCCCGACTGATCGTCATCCTGAATGACAATAAAATGTCGATCGCGCCGGCTGTGGGTGCGCTCAACGCCTATCTATCGCGCCTGTTATCCAGCCACTCCTATCGCAGCCTGCGTGAGATCGCCAAGCACTTTTCGAAGAAGCTGCCGCGGCCGGTCGGCGAGGCGGCGCGCAAGGTCGAGGAATATGGCCGCGGCATGGTCACCGGCGGCACCTTGTTCGAGGAGTTGGGCTTTTACTATATCGGCCCGGTAGACGGTCACAATATCGATCATCTGATTCCGATTCTCAACAACGTCAAGGACGACGAAACGCCCGGGCCGGTGCTGATCCATGTTGTGACGCAAAAGGGCAAGGGCTACGAGCCGGCGGAAAGTTCAAGCGATAAATATCACGGCGTGGCGAAATTCAATGTCGTCACCGGCGAACAAAAAAAGGGCGCCTCGGGACCACCGAGCTATACCAACGTCTTCGCCAATGCGCTGATCAAGGAGGCCGAGCGCGACGAAAGCATCGTCGCCATTACGGCCGCCATGCC
Source organism: Pseudomonadota bacterium (assembly GCA_027624955.1). NCBI lineage: Bacteria > Pseudomonadati > Pseudomonadota > Pseudomonadota bacterium. The sequence goes on along the minus strand of JAQBTG010000003.1, from coordinate 70,674 downwards.
GAGCGGCACGGGCATCGATAAATTCACCGAGGCATTTCCGGACCGGGCTTTCGATGTCGGCATTGCCGAGCAGCATGCAGTTACCTTTGCCGCCGGTATGGCGACTGAAGGGCTCAAGCCGTTTGTCACGATCTATTCGACTTTCCTGCAGCGCGCCTACGATCAGATCGTGCATGACGTCGCGATCCAATCCCTACCGGTGCGCTTTGCGATCGATCGGGCAGGGCTGGTCGGCGCGGATGGCCCGACCCATGCCGGCAGTTACGACATCACCTATCTTTCCACCTTACCGGGATTCGTCGTTATGGCGGCGTCGGATGAGGCTGAATTGACGCGCATGGTGCGCACCGCCGTGGAGATCAATGACCGCCCCTGTGCCTTCCGCTACCCGCGCGGCGAAGGAACCGGCGTTGAAATTCCCGAGATGCCCGCAGCGCTCGAAATCGGCAAGGGGCGCATTTTGCGCGAAGGAACGTCGATCGCGATCCTTTCGTTCGGTGCGCATTTGAAAGAGAGCCTCGAAGCGGCAGATGAATTGCAGGCGCATGGTCTCTCTTGCACCGTCGCCGATGCCCGCTTCGCCAAGCCTTTGGATGAGGACATGATTCGCCGTCTGGCGCGCGAGCATGAGGTCATGATAACCATTGAAGAAGGAGCTATTGGCGGATTCGCGGCGCATGTCCTGCAATTCCTGGCCAAGGACGGCTTGCTCGACCACGGCCTCAAAATTCGCCCGATGACTTTGCCGGACCGCTTCATCGCCCACGGCACGCCAGATGGCATGTATGCGGATGCCGGCCTGACGACGATTGATATCGTCAACACAGCGTTGGCGACGCTGGGCAGCAATTCGGCGATGGCCGATTTGAGGGCCTAAGCCCGGGAAGGTCCGGGCCCAAACGGTATCGTGACCCAAGTCTCGCAATTTCATCGGAGCGCCGAAAACCCTGCAACAGTTGCGGCCGCTGACCATAGTAAACTTGTTTCCGTGTCCGATGAGGACCTGCAACGAGTCATAGAGGATGCCACCCGTGAATTGCGTGGAGCGCGGCGCGAAGATGGGCATTGGCTGTTCGAACTCGAAGCCGATGCGACGATCCCCTCCGAATATGTACTGCTCAATCATTTTGTCGATGAAATCGACGACGTCGTGGAAACGCGGCTCGCAGTATATATTCGCTCGCGCCAAGGCGCACATGGTGGGTGGCCGCTCTTTCATGGCGGCGAATTCGATATCAGCTGCACGGTCAAAGCCTATTTGGCATTGAAGCTAGTCGGCGACGACCCCGAAGCGCCACATATGAAAAGGGCGCGCGAGGCCGTTCTGGCGCATGGCGGCGCGGCGCGCTGCAATGTGTTTACGCGCACAACGCTCGCCTTGTTTGGCCAAGTGCCCTGGCGTGCGGTCCCGTCGATGCCGATCGAGATCATGTATTTTCCGCGCTGGTTTCCCTTTAGCCTCAGCAAGATTTCTTATTGGTCGCGCACCACCTTGGTGCCGCTTCTTGCGCTCATGACGCTTCGTCCGCAGGCGAAGAATCCACGCAACATCGATATCCGCGAATTGTTCGTCACCCCGGCATTCCAGGAGCGCCACTATTTTCAGGGCCAGCGAGGCATAGGGCGGGTCTTCCTCGGCATCGACCGATTGTTGAAGGGCTATGAAAAAATCATGCCGATGGCGTTTCGCCGGCGCGGGATCGACCGAGCGCTGGCGTGGTGCATGACACGCATGAATGGCGAGGACGGACTGGGCGCGATATTTCCGCCGATGGCTAATTTACTGATGGTTCTGGACAGCCTCGGCTATCCGCAAGAGCATGAAACCCGCAAGACCGTTCGGCGCTCGCTTGACCTGCTGCTGACCAAACCCACCGACGGTAGCCAATATTGTCAGCCCTGTGTGTCTCCCATTTGGGACACTTGCCTCGCCGCGCTCGCGATGATGGAAGCCGGCGAAGAACCGGACGGCGAGAGCATGCGAACGACCAACGAATGGATGGTGGCGCGCCAGATTACCGACGTTAAGGGGGATTGGGCTGAAACGCGGCCCGACGCGATAGCAGGTGGATGGGCCTTTCAATATAACAATGATTACTATCCCGATGTCGATGACACGGCGGTCGTCGCCATGGCTCTCGACCGCGCCGATCGGGAAAAATACAGCAAGCCGGTGCGCCGCGCCGCCGCCTGGATCGAAGCCATGCAAAGCTCGAACGGCGGCTGGGGCTCGTTCGACGCAGAAAACGAAAAATATTACCTAAATCATATACCGTTTGCCGATCACGGCGCCTTGCTTGATGCGCCAACAGTCGATGTGAGCGCACGCTGTATCAGTTTTTTGGCGCAGCTCGGTTATCCCGAAGACCATCCCGTGATGAAAAAGGGCCTCGATTTTTTGCTGCGCGAACAGGAAGAGAATGGCTCCTGGTTTGGCCGCTGGGGAACAAATTATATTTATGGCACCTGGTCCGTCTTATGCGCCCTTGCCGCCGCCGGAGTAGATACGGACTCAGCGCCGGTCCGTAAGGCAGTAGCCTGGCTTGAATCGAAACAACGCGGTGATGGTGGTTGGGGTGAAACGGGGGACAGTTATTATCCTGAGCGGACGGAGAAATCCTTCGCCAAACTGAGCACGCCGTCGCAAACCGCCTGGGCCGTGCTCACCCTTCTGGCCGCAGGTAAAGCCAACAGCGAGCCGGTGCGACGTGGCGTTAATTTTCTACTTAGCGCCGAGCGTAGCGGGCCAAAATGGGATGAAACGGAATTTACCGCCGTCGGATTTCCGCGCGTGTTCTATCTTCGCTACCACGGCTATAGCGCCTATTTTCCGCTTTGGGCGCTAGCGCGTTACCGCTCCTTGAAGGACCTCAACGACCCGCGAACCCCTTACGGAATGTAGCTTCATGGCGGCGCCCGATGGTTTTCGCAACGCCGGCTTCATTTGCGGTTTGCAAGATGAGGCGCGCTGCCTGAGGGCTTCCGGCATCGAACAACGCATTGAAATTTCAGGCGCTAGAACGGCACGCGCGGTTGAAATGGCGCAAAAGCTGCTCTCCGCTGGCGCCGAATCTCTAGTCAGCTTCGGTCTTGCCGGCGGGCACGATCCGCGCCTCGGCCCTGGATCGGTCATCGTTGCCGATCGCGTGTTTGCCTGGCATCAGCCGCTGCCAAACGGACATGACAGTTCCATTTTGCGTGAGATGGCGGCCGACGATGGCGGTCTCCAGGCCGATCCGGAGCTGACCGGCCAATTGCTTGGCGTGCTCGGTGACGACAGCTGGCGTGGGGCGATTGTCGGGGTCAATCAGGCGGTACGGGCGCGGGCCGAGAAGCTTGGCCTTTTCACGCATACAGGGGCGCTGGCCTGCGATATGGAAAGCCATGCTGTGGCCGCGGTGGCGCGCGACGCTGGCGTACCATTCGTGGTGCTAAGGGTTATTTCCGACCCGTTCAGCAGAAATATTCCCAAATCGGCCTTGGCCGGGGTAACGCCAGAAGGCGCCATATCGATTGGCGCTGTTTTGGCAAGTTTGGTCGTGCGACCGTGGGAGATCATCGGACTGTTGTCGTTGGCGCCGGACGCGCGGACCGCCTTCTTAGCGTTACGCCGCGTGGCTCGCCTGAGCACTCCGCTTTTTGGCTCCGTCGGGTGACGGCGAATTTTCGCCACCTTCGATTTCCTCGAGCATGGTCTCGACATGAGTCTCAAACAGATACTCCGCCGGCCGAGCGTTCTTCAAATCGATCTCGGGCGCGAGCGGCCCGGTCGTCTTGACGCCGCGCAAATTCACCCAAAGTGCCTTCAACGGGTTCGACAAGGTATCCTCGACGGCGGTCGCCTCATAACCACAATGAACCATGCAATCGGCACATTTATCATATTTTCCGGTGCCGTATTTTTCCCATTCCGTATCTTCCATGAGCTCTTGGAAGGTCGCCGTATAACCCTCTCCCAACAAATAACAGGGCTTCTGCCAGCCGAAGATGTTGCGGGTCGGATTGCCCCACGGCATGCATTCATAGGTTTCGTTGCCGGCGAGGAAATTGAGGAACAGGCTGGATTGGCTGAAGCGCCATTTCTTATTTTGGCCGAGACGAAATATCTCGCGAAACAGAGTCTTGGTCTTTGAACGGTTTAAGAAATGTTCTTGGTCCGGCGCGCGCTCATAGGAGTAGCCGGGCGACACGGTGATGGCGTCAATCTTTAGGTCATGGGTAACGAAATCGAAAAACTCCGCCACTTCCTCCGGCGCGTGGCCGTCGAATAGGGTGGAATTCACATTGACACGAAAGCCGCGTGCTTGCGCCTCTTTGATCGCGGCAACCGCGCGTTTGAAAGTTCCCTTTTGCGCGACCGCCTTATCATGTGCCTCTTCCAGGCCGTCGAGATGGATCGAAAAAGTCAAATAGGGGCTAGGCGTGTATTGATCGAGTTTCTTGGCCAGCAACAAGGCATTGGTGCAGAGATAGACGAATTTCTTGCGCGCCACGATGCCTTCAACGATCTGCTTCATCTCAGGATGAATCAGTGGCTCGCCGCCCGGAATGGAAACAATTGGCGCGCCGCATTCATCGACCGCCGCCAGGCAGTCTTCCAGGCTGAGGCGCTGATCGAGGATCGCCGCCGGGTAATCGATCTTGCCGCAACCGGGGCAGGCGAGGTTGCAACGGAACAACGGTTCCAGCATGAGCACTAACGGATAGCGCTTGGTCCGCCGGATGCGCTTCGAAAGCACATAAGCGCCGACGCGAATTTGTTGTATGAGAGGTACCGACATTTTCTATACGGCCTTTCCGGGCTCTGCTGTCGCGTTCTGGCTAGGGTGCGGTGATTTGTTCATGGCCGGGCGTGCGGCCATCTTCACCCGCGCGGACAAGTTCTTCCGGCAACTTAAAGCGCACACGCTCTTTGATGCCATCCTGGAATTTGAGTTCGACGTCGGAAAATTCACCCAGCTTCTCATATAATTCGCGCACCAATTGCTCGGGCGAAGAGGCGCCGGCGGTAATGCCGACCCGGTCCACGCCGGCAAACCAGCCGTGATTCAAATCGCTGGCATCTTCCACGAGGTAGGTCGGCACGCCCATTTCCTCGCCGATCTCGCGCAGGCGGTTCGAGTTGGAACTGTTGCGCGCTCCGACCACCAAGATGAGTTGAACGTCTTCCGCAAGGGCTCGCACGGCTGCCTGGCGGTTTTGCGTTGCGTAGCAAATGTCTTTGACGTCTGGGCCGGATATTTTCGGAAAGCGCTTTTTCAACGCCTCGATAACCTCGCGTGTATCATCGACGCTAAGGGTGGTTTGGGTGACATAGGCCACTTTGTCGGGGTTGGACACGCTGACCGACTGCACATCTTCGGCCGTCGCGACAATCTGTGGTCCTTTGCGCAACCGGCCGCTGGTGCCTTCAACTTCGGGGTGGCCTTCATGTCCGATCAGGATGACTTCGTCGCCATCAGATTCATAGCGCTGCGCCTCGACATGGACTTTGGCAACGAGCGGGCAGGTCGCATCTATCACCGGCAGGCCGCGTTTGCGCGCCTCGATTTCGACGCTTTCGGCAACGCCATGCGCACTAAAGATCGTCACCGCGCCGTCGGGTACCTCACTCACTTCCTCAACGAAGATCGCGCCTTTTTCGCGAAGCTCAGCTACGACGCGTTTGTTGTGGACGATTTCATGTCGCACATAGACCGGTGCGCCATAAACTTCGATTGCGCGCTCAACGATTTCGATGGCGCGCTCTACTCCGGCGCAAAAGCCCCTCGGTTCCGCTAATATAACCTGCATCGACTGGCCCCAATATTTGGCGATTCCTACCGGCACTTGTAGCCAAGCCCGATGATGGTGACAAGCTCATCGATGAATTTAGCGGCTTCAATTCGTGGCGGCAATCGGCGAACAGCCACCATTTTCATAGGGATTTTTCCGGCGGGCGGTGAAATAATAACAAATCGTCTCCAGGATTGGCTGCCGGAATGCCCGCATTAACCATTCGTTGCGCTCGGTTTTCCCCGGATACCTCCGCTATTCGCGACCTCATTCGGGAATATATTGCCACCATCGACGAAAACGCCTGCCGCGACGAAGTTGAGGCGGGCTTGCGCGTCCTGCCGGCGTCCTATGATTTTCCCGGAAACAACTTTTTTCTTGCTGAATACGGCGAATCGATTGCCGGCGGCGTGGGGTTTGCGCGTCTCGATGATACTGTGGCGGAAATGTCGCGGCTATTTGTGCGCCCGGACTATCGCGGCCGCGGCATCGCCCGCGCTCTGATATCTCGCGCTCTAGCAGAAGCGGCAGCGGCCGGTCATCAGCGCATGGTGCTGCACACCCTGCCGGGGTGGCGGGCGGCACGGGCGCTCTACGGCGAATTGGAATTCGAGCTGATTTCGCCCTATGCCGGCGTCACCGTGGCTGAAGCGGTGTGCTACGCCCGCGACCTCATGCACCCCTAAATAGAAGCCAGGGCCTGATCCAGATCGGCGATAATATCCTCGACTGTTTCGATACCGATAGAGAGACGCACCACGTCCGGCCCGGCGCCCGCGCCAATTTGTTGTTCTTCAGAGAGTTGGCGATGGGTGGTCGAAGCGGGATGAATGATGAGGCTCCGCGTATCGCCGATATTGGCGAGATGCGAAAACATATTGACCTTATCGACTACTTGAATGCCGGCCTCGTAGCCGCCTTTGACGCCAAAGGTGAACACGGCGCCGCATCCCTTAGGCAGGTATTTTTTCGCCAGTTCATGATACGGACTGGACTTCAGCCCGGCATAGGATACCCAAGCCACTTTTGGATGTGCTTCGAGATACTCGGCCACGGTTTGCGCATTGCTGCAATGTCGTTCCATCCGGAGCGGCAGGGTCTCCACGCCCTGTAGTAGATTCCACGCCGCCATCGGCGCCAGCGTCGGGCCATAATCCCGAAGCGCCACAGCGCGAGTCTTCATCGTGAAGGCGAAATCGCCGAACGTCTCGGCGAAGGTCAGGCCGTGATAGGCCGCATCAGGCTCGGTGAGGGCAGGGAACTTGTCGTTCTGGAACCAGTCGAACTTGCCCGATTCCACGATCATTCCGCCCATCGTATTGCCATGGCCACCAATGAATTTAGTGGTCGAATGGACGATGATATCGGCGCCCCATTCGAATGGCTTCAGCAAATACGGTGACGCCAGGGTGTTGTCGACCACCAGGGGCACGCCATGGCGGTGTGCGACTTCGGCAATTTTTTCGATGTCGAGCACAATGCCACCAGGATTGGCGAGAGCCTCACAAAAGATAAATTTCACTTTGTCGGTCATCGCCTGCGCGAAATTCTCAGGATCGCGTGGATCGACGAAGTGGCATTTCCAGCCGAGCTTTGGAAAGCTGCTACCGAATTGCGTTACCGATCCGCCGTAGAGATTGCGCGAAGCGAGGAACTCGTCGCCACTTTCCAACAGGGTCACACCGATGAGAAACTGTGCGGCATGTCCGGACGCCGCAGCCAGTGCGCCGCGCCCGCCTTCAAGCGCCGCGATTCTTTCCTCGAGCACCGCCACCGTCGGATTGGTCAGGCGCGAATAGATAAAGCCGAAGGTCTGAAGATTGAAGAGTTCAGCCGCATGCTCGGCATCGTCGAAAACGAAGGCAGTGGTTTGGAAAATTGGCGTCGAGCGGGCGCCAGTCACGGGGTCGGGCCGCGCGCCGGCATGAAGTGCCAGCGTTTCTATGCCGTATTCATGCGGCGTTTCCGCTCCGCCGGGAACGTTGGAAACAGTAGCTGCGGAAACAGTAGCTGCTGAGGGCTTCTTTGCCTTTGTCATGCTCTTGGCGGCCTCAAGCTCTTGGATGTTATAATTTTGGTATTGATGCCGCTCCAGCCCAATTCGCCGGAGAGACGAGCAAATTCAATCTTCGGACAGCGGTTCATGATTACGGTCAAACCAGCGGCCTCCGCCAGTTCAGCCGCCTTGTCGTTGCGGACCGTGAGCTGCATCCACAGCACGCTAATACTCTTATCTTCTCTGCTCGCGATGACCTCCTTGGCAATGTCATAAGCATCCTCCGAGGCGCGGAAGATATCGACCATATCGAGATTGCCGGGAATCTCCGCAAGGCTGCGATAAACTTTCTCGCCGAGGATCTCATCGCCGGCGCGTGTTGGGTTAACCGGTATGACCCGGTAGCCTTTTTTCAACAAATATTTCATGGCGTAAAAACTGGGTCGCTTCCAGTCGCCGCTGGCGCCGACCATCGCAAATGTGCGGATTTTGCTGAGAATGCCGCGCAGCAGTTCATCGGAATAGTAATCGTGGTGCGGCAGATAGGCGAGCGGATGCCCATCGGACGATTTAATGGCAACATCTACCATTTGCGGACCCTTCGAACTTAAGATTTATTGTCGGGAATGAGTGGGAAAGCTGCAACCGGGGCGGCGTTTATTCTGAACCAACTAACCACGCCGATCCATATCGCGTTTGCCGCTCCAGATCGGCGCGCGCTTTTGCAGAAACGCATCAATGCCTTCTTCGGCATCCTTGGCCATCATATTTTCCGTCATCACCTGGCTGGCATAGTCGTAGGCTTCCTCCAGCTCCATTTCGAGCTGGCGGTAAAACGCTTGTTTACCGGTCGAGACAGTGAGGGGGGACATACCGGCGACCTTAGCGCACAAATCATCGACCACCTGGTCGAGCTCCGCATCGGCAACCGCATGATTTATCAAACCCCATTTTTCCGCCGCTTGGGAATCGATAGCTTCGCCGGTCAGCAACATTTCCATCGCGGCTTTGCGTGAGACATTGCGGCTCAGCGCCACCATCGGAGTCGAACAGAACAGGCCTATATGGACGCCCGGCGTACAAAAGTGTGCGCTCATGCCAGCGACCGCCAAGTCGCAACTCGCCACCAGCTGGCAGCCCGCCGCTGTCGCCATGCCCTGAACTCGCGCGATCACCGGCTGTGGCAGCTTGACGATACTGGTCATCAATATTGCGCATTGGTTGAACAGCGCCTGATAGGCCTCACGGTCGGGATTGGCGCGGATTTCTTTAAGATCATGCCCAGCGCAAAATATATCGCCCGCAGCGGCGATGACGACGACACGCACATCAGCGTCCACGCGGATTTCATCCAATTCCGCCTGCAGCGCCGCCATCAAGCCGGTCGACAAGCTGTTGCGCGCCTGAGGCCGGTTGAGGGTTAGCTTGACCACACCGTCGGCATCGCTGCGTAGAAGAGGCATATCTTCCTGTTGTTGCTTCTGAGCGCTTATCGACATGGCCTATTTTCCCGGATTGTTATCGCAATATATAACGCACGGCAGGTAAGTCGCCAGCCACCTGAGATATATCAACGCACTACTCTGATACCACTACTTAAATAAATGAAATAAAACGCTCTTTCAAGTTGACCACCTGATTTTCCATGGCATACTGCCGCCTGTTTGAAGCGTCTAGCTAGCTTCTTTCAATCGTCGTAGCGACAGTGACAATTCGTTTACACAGGCAATGCATGTCATGAAAACATACTCGGCCACTCCCAAGGATATCGTCAAGAAATGGCTGTTGATTGATGCCGAGGACGTTGTCCTCGGGCGTCTCGCGGTCATCGCCGCCACGCGTCTCAGGGGCAAACATAAGCCGACCTATACCCCGAACATGGATTGCGGCGACAATGTCATCGTGATCAATGCGGAAAAAGTTAAGCTCACTGGGAACAAGCTCCAGGACAAGATCTATTACCGCCATACTGGCTATCCCGGCGGTATTCGCAGCCGCACGCCGGCTAGCATTTTTGCCGGACCAAACCCGGAAGCCGTGGTGTCGCTGGCGATTCAGCGCATGGTTCCGAAGGGACCACTTGGCCGCAAGCAGATCAGCAATCTTAAGGTCTATGCCGGTTCTGAGCATCCCCATGAGGCGCAGCAACCTGAAATTATCGATGTCGGCGCCATGAACCCGAAAAATAAGAGGAGCGCGATCCGTGGCTGAGGAAGAAACCCGCACACTCGACAGCTTGGCCGAACTGAGCCAAGTCGCGGAAGCGATTGTGGACGTCAGCGCGCCGGAACCGTCAATCGACCCGCAAGGCCGCACTTACTCCACCGGCAAGCGCAAAAATGCCGTGGCCCGGGTATGGATCAAACCAGGCACCGGCCAGATCACCGTCAACAAACGCCAAGTAGAGGTCTATTTTGCCCGCCCGGCGCTGCGCATGATTATCAATCAGCCGTTTGATGCCACCAACCGGCGCGATCAGTACGATATTATCTGTACAGTGGGCGGCGGCGGCCTTTCCGGGCAAGCCGGTGCAGTGCGCCACGGCCTGTCACGCTGCCTCGTAGCGCGTGAGCCGGATCTCAGAAAAGTGTTGAAATCGGGCGGCTTTCTCACCCGCGACAGCCGCGTGGTCGAGCGAAAGAAATACGGCAGAGCCAAAGCACGACGAAGCTTCCAGTTCTCCAAGCGCTAGGGAATTTGGGGATAGCTGCTGCCCGGTGACGGCCACGCATTAGCGGGGCGGGAGACTTTTGGCGGGGAGGCCAGCTTGATTTATCCCCTATCAGACACCCGATCCGAAAATCTCGATGTTAATTTCTTCATCGCGAATGATGTTCAGATCAGCGGCGGCATCGGCGCTACGATCACCGCCAACGCGCCCATCGTTTGCGGCATCGGCGTTGGGCGCTCCGCAATGGTCGGCGCGGGCTGTGCGGTTACGGGTGAACTACCGGAATATCGCCTAGGCGACGGCAGCGCGGCGCGTATCGCTGGACGGGTCAACGAAAAGGGCGATATCGTCAAACGTCGGTAAGATTCAACGTGACGGGTATGAACACAAACGGCGATAAAAAAATACGCATCGGAATTCTTGGCGCCAGCGGTTACACCGGCGGTGAGTTGCTGCGCCTGTTGGCTGGGCATGATGGCATGGACGTGGCAATGCTTTCCGCCGAGCGCCGCGCTGGACGAAGTCTCGCGGAAGTGTTCCCGCATCTAGCTGCAATGCGGGCGCCAGATTTGATCACTATTGATGCCTTCGATTACTCCGCTCTCGATGCGGTATTTTGCTGTCTGCCGCACGGCACCACGCAGGAAGTCATTGCTGGGCTGCCGCAGCATTTGAAAATCGTGGATCTGTCGGCGGATTTCCGGCTGGCCGATCCGGCGCTTTATGCCGCGTGGTACGGCCATGAACATCGCGCTATCGAGTTACAGCAAGAAGCGGTCTACGGACTCACGGAATTGAAACGAGATGCTGTTTCCAGCGCCCGGCTGGTCGCCAATCCGGGCTGCTATCCGACCGGCCCGCAGCTCGCCCTGGCACCGCTGCTGATGGCCGGACGGATCGCGGTCGAGGACATTATCATCGATGCCAAATCGGGTGTCAGCGGCGCCGGCCGCGAACCCAGGCAGGACACACTTTATTCCGAAGTGGGCGAGGGGGTGCACGCCTACAGCGTGGCCAAGCACCGCCACGCACCGGAAATAGAGCAAGGATTATCGGAAGCCGCCGGGGCGCCAGTTAGCGTCAGCTTCACGCCGCACCTGATGCCGATGAATCGCGGAATTTTGGCCACCATCTACGTCCGGCTCGCCGCCGGCGCGACACTCGATGAGGTCCGCGCCATCCTGGCGGAGCGTTACGCGGATGAGCCATTCGTCCATCTGGTGCCGGAAGGGGTGTCGCCGGCAACGCGTCATGTGCGCGGCTCCAACCATTGCTTGATTGGTGTCTTTGCCGACCGCTTGGCGGGCCGCATCATCATCGTGACGGCGATCGACAATCTGGTGAAAGGTGCCTCGGGCCAAGCGCTGCAAAACATGAATTTGATGTGCGGCCTGCCGGAGACGACAGGGCTCAAACAATTGTCGTTGTTCCCTTAGGCACCATGGGCATCCAAGGCGCTTATATCCTGCCGTTCCGCAATGTCCTGCCGCGCCTTGCGCCCGGGGCGTTCGTGGCGCCGGGCGCAAGCGTCATCGGTGATGTTGAGATGGCGCAGGATTCTAGCCTGTGGTTCGGTGGGGTGATTCGCGGCGACGTCAATTATGTCCGCATCGGCGCGCGCTCGAACATTCAAGACGGCACGGTCATTCACACTGCGACGCGCGATGGCCCGACACTGATCGGCGAGGACGTCGTTGTCGGCCATCACTGCCTACTGCATGCCTGCATTTTGGAAGACGCCTGCATGGTCGGCATGGGCGCGGTGGTGATGGATTATTCGGTAGTCGAAACCGGCGCCTGGGTCGCGGCGGGCGCGTTGGTGCCGCCCAACAAGCGGGTCAAGAGCGGAGAATTGTGGATGGGCAGTCCGGCCAGATTCGTGCGCCCGGTGAGCAACGCAGAGCGCGAAGAGATCGAACGCGTTGCCGCCGCCTATGCCGCCCGCGCCAGGGAATATAGCGAGATGCCGGAGATTAAGTCCTTACCTTGACGTAGCTGCCGGGCGCGTCCTCGATGATCTCAAGCTTGCCGGCGCCCGGTTCGCGCGCCGCAACTTTCTTGCCGGCTCGCCGGGACTGCCAAGCGTGCCAATCGCGCCACCACGAACCTTCTTGCCGCGCCGCGCCGGTGAGCCAATCCTCGGCGCTTTCTCCGGCATTCAACTCTCCCGTCCAGAAACCGTACTTTCCAGCGTCAGGCGGATTAACAACGCCGGCGATATGGCCCGACTGGCCGAGCACAAAACGAGTTTTTCCCGAGTACAGGCCGGTCGCCTTAAAGCAAGACTGCCACGGCGCTATATGGTCCTCATGCGCGGCCAGAACATAGACCGGCAGGTCGATCTTGCCGAGATCAATCGGCACGCCGCCGAGTTCGATGCCGCCTGGCCGGGCTAGGGCGTTTTCCTGATACATTTTGCGTAGATAGAAACTGTGCATCTCCGCCGGCATGCGGGTGGAATCTGAGTTCCAAAAGAGCAGGTCGAAGGGGAAGGGCTCCTTGCCCATCAAGTAATTGTTGATCACGAACGACCAGATGAGGTCGTTGGCGCGCAACAAGTTAAAAGTGGTCGCCATCTCACGGCCATCTAGATAGCCCTTTTCGCTCATCATCTTTTCCAGGCTGGCGAGCTGCTCCTCGTCGATGAAGACGCCGAGTTCGCCGGGCTCCTCGAAATCTACCAGGGTGGCGAAGAAAGTCGCGCTGGTAATCCGCTTGTCATCCTGCGCCGCCATATAGGCGAGCGTCGCCGACAAGAGAGTCCCGCCGAGGCAATAGCCGACCGCCGCCACCTGTTTTTCGCCGCAAGCCTGTTCGATGGCGTCGAGCGCTGCCAGCGGGCCCTCCCGCATATAATCCTCGAAGCCCTTGTGCGACAGGCGTTCGTCCGGGTTGACCCAAGATATAACGAACACGGTGTAGCCCTGCGCCACGGCCCAGCCGATGAAGGAGTTCTCCGGTTTCAAGTCGAGGATGTAGAATTTGTTGATCCAGGGCGCGATGACGAGAAGCGGGCGGGCATATACGCTATCGCCGGCCGGGGCATACTGGATCAATTGCATGAGATCGTTTTGAAAGACGACCTTTCCCGGCGTCAACGCGAGGTTTCCGCCAACTTCGTATGCGTCTTCGTCGGTCATGCGGATCGCGAGATTGCCGCCGCCGCGCTCGAGATCGTCGAGCATGTTGGCGAGACCACGGACCAAATTCTCGCCGCCACTATCGAGCGTCTCGCGAAGCACCGTCGGATTGCTCATAGCGAAATTGGTCGGAGACACGGCGTCGACGAATTGGCGCGTGTAGAAAGCCAGTTTTTGCGCGCTCTTCTCATCCAAATCGCCGGAGTTTTCTTGTACCGTCGACAGGAACCAGTTCGACGTCAGCAAATAAGATTGCTTGATGAAGTCGTAAAAGGGGTTTTCGCTCCAGTCGGCGGCGCGGAAGCGGCGATCGTCGGATGCGGGCACGACGACGGGTTCGCCCACTTCGCCACCCATCATGCGGGTCGCAGTATGCTGCCAGAGCTTCATATAGCCTTCAAACAGGCCCAATTGTGCCTGCACCAGACGGGCTGGATCGGACAGCATCTGTTGCGTCATGTCGGTGAAAGCCTGCCCGACATCGAACGGACCCTGAGACTTGAGAACGCCTACAGATTGTTGGCGCGCGATGAAATTAGCCACGATACGCTGGCTTTGCGCCGCCATACGCGCGAATTCATTGGCCTTGGCCAAAGTCTCCTCAGCGCCGCTCATCGTCTCATTTTGGTCCATCATTAATCTCTCCGCAGCCAATTGTAGTCCCCGCAAGGGGGCCAAAAAGCGTTGATATGTGGTTGATCTATGCTAGTAACAATGTTTCTTCCGCTCAATAATACAGCCAAATCGAGGCGCCGAAAAATCGCGAGTGCAAATGTCGAGTAGCTGGATCAAACATCGTATTTCCGCCCGCTACCTAGCCCCTGCGGTGCTCGCGCTCGTGTTGACGGGCGCAGTGGCCTGTTCGGCCATCTTAGATGATGCCGGCGGATTTTTCGAAGATGACGAAGTAAACGACCGCGCCTTGTCGCAAGACGGCGGAGATCAAGACTTTCCGAAGTTGAGCGAAGTGCCTGATACGCCAAGACCGGCATCAAGTCCAGAGGATTTGGACCAACTCAGCGAAGGCCTGGTGGCCGATCGAGATGAGGCGCGCTACACCAACGAAACATTGCGCAGCCGCTACGCGGACGATGGCCCTGATGTCGATGAGCCGCAGGTCGCCTCAGTAGCCACCGCGGTCGAGCCAGTTCGCCAACCTGACCCTCTGCCGATACCGGAAACGGATCCCGGCGAATTCATCGAGCGGCAGCCGGTTAGCGACATCGAACCGGCATCGGAATCGGTTTTCCGCGAACGTCAGGCAGCGGAACAGAACGTCGCCGTGACGGCAACGAGCAGCGAAAGCACAGTCAGGCAAATTGAACCCGTGCAAGCGGCGCGCCGCGTGGATGCAAGCGAAACCCGCGTCGCTAAGGTGACCGAGAGCGGCGTAATGGCGATAAACCAGTTCCGCGCGCTGTTCAATGAACGCTTTGATTCTTCGGGCAGCTCGCCTTATCGCCAAGCCAATGTCCAGCAGGTCTCGGCTCAGGTTCGCCAAGGCAGCCTATTGTCAGACCGGCCGCTTTCTAGCGATGGTGCAGATAACATGCCGGCGTCACTGTCGTCAGAGACGCCGTTCAGCGACCAAATTGCTGGCACCTCCGCCGGCTCCATATCTTTTCAGGCTGCTAGTATTCCGTTTTCCACCGGTTCCACCGCTCTCAATTCGGCGGACCGCGCAGCGCTCAAGCAGGTCGTCAAGCTACACCAGAAATTTGGCGGCCATGTGCGGGTTATCGGCCATTCCAGCCAGCGCACGCGTGACATGGATTCAGACAGCCATCGCTTGGTGAATTTTCAAATATCACTGGATCGCGCGACCGCCGTATCGATGGAATTAACACGCCTCGGCGTGCCGACCGAAGCGGTGATGGTCGACGCGCGCTCCGACAATGAGCCTCTGAGCTATGAATACATGCCCGCTGGTGAAGCGGAAAATCGCCGCGCCGACATATATATCGAGTTTTAGCGCCCCAGAGAGCTTATATTTAATTGTTATTTATCAACAAACTACACAATCAAATTAATGTAAAAAACGAGCGCCGGGGACAGCGATGAGCGACGCCGTGCGTATCGGTTTGGCCGGGCTGGGCGTTGTCGGCGGCGGCGTGCTAAAATTGCTCGACCAGCAAAACACTCTCCTGCAAAGCCGGCTCGGCCGACGGCTCGACGTAGTCGCTGTGAGCGCTCGCGAGCGCGAAAAGAACCGAACCGTCGATATCTCGTCTCTCAAATGGTACGACAATCCGCTCGATCTTGCGGCCGATCCAGATATCGATGTCGTGTGCGAGTTGATGGGCGGGGGCGACGGCATTGCTCTTGAGCTTTCACAGGCGGCCTTACGGAACGGCAAACATCTGGTCACGGCCAACAAGGCCCTGCTCGCATATCATGGTAATTCTCTCGCCGGTATGGCCGAGGAGAACGCTGTGAATTTGGGCTATGAAGCGGCCGTTGCAGGCGGCATTCCTATCATCAAAGCGCTTCGGGAAGGTCTTATCGCCAACAAATTTTCCGGCGTTTACGGCATTTTGAACGGAACCTGCAATTACATTTTAACTGAAATGCGCGACGGCGTGCGCGCCGGCGTGCCACGCGATTTTGATGCCGTCCTCAAGGAAGCACAGGAATTGGGCTATGCCGAGGCGGATCCGTCAACGGATGTCGACGGCATCGATGCGGCGCATAAGCTCGCGCTTCTCACCAGCTTGGTTTTCGGCTGTCCGGTGGATTTCGAGGCCGTCCAGATCGAGGGCATTCGCCACATTAACCCGATCGACATCCGCTTTGCCGAAGAACTCGGCTATCGCGTCAAGCTGCTAGGGGTCTCACGGGCCAGCGACGCTGGTATCGAGCAAAGCGTACATCCCTGCATGGTGCCCGAGAACACCGCCATCGCGCATGTCGACGGCGTGTTGAACGCGGTCGTCACCGAGGGCGATTTTGTTGGCACAACAACGTTCGAAGGTCCAGGCGCAGGCGCCGGGCCAACCGCGTCCGCCGTTATTTCAGACCTCGCCGATATTTCGCGTGGCTTGGTGGTGCCGGTATTCGGCGTTCCGGTGTCAGCGCTTGTGGCGCGGCCGAAGGCGCCGCCCGGGAGCCATGTCGGCAGCTACTATATCCGTCTCATGGTGGTGGACCGGCCCGGTGTGATCGCCGATATTGCGGCTTGCCTGCGCGACCAAGAGGTTTCAGTTGAATCGCTGCTGCAACACGGCCGCCGGCCCGATGAGGCCGTTCCGGTCGTGCTTACCACCCATGTGGCGGAAGAAGGTGCGCTCGTGCGCGCTCTCGCCGCCATGGACGAGTTGCACACGGTGTTGGAGACGCCGCGCATGATTCGTATCGTCAATTTATCATAAGCGCCACCCCGGCGCCGAGAGGAAATCATGGCCGAAGCTGTTTCTCTAGACCGTAACTTGGCGCTGGATGCCGTCCGCGTCACCGAATCAGCGGCGCGTGCGGCTTCGCACATGACCGGTCTCGGCGACGAAGTCGCAGCGGATCAGGCGGCTGTGGACGCCATGCGACGCGCCCTCAATGCCCTCGATATCGACGGCACGGTGGTCATTGGTGAGGGCGAGCGGGACGAGGCGCCGATGCTTTTTATCGGCGAGAAGGTCGGCACGGGGAACGGTCCCAAGGTCGATGTCGCGCTCGACCCGCTGGAGGGCACCACCATTTGCGCTACCGGCGGACCCAATTCTTTGGCCGTCCTCGCCATGGCCGAAGAAGGCGGCTTTCTCAATGCGCCGGACGTGTACATGGATAAGATCGCTGTCGGCGACGGCCTGCCCGAGGATTTGATCGATATCGACGACACGCCGGTGCAGAACCTCACGCGCCTAGCGCACGCCAAGAAGTGCGAAATTTCTGATCTCATGGTGCTGGTGCTCGACCGCCCGCGCCACAGCGAATTGATCGCCAAGTTGCGTGAAACGCGGGCCCGCATTCAACTTATTCACGACGGCGATGTCGCCGGCGTCATCGCCACGACCCGGCTCAACAGCTCGGTCGATATGTATATCGGCATTGGGGGGGCGCCGGAGGGCGTACTCGCGGCGGCGGCGCTGCGCTGCATCGGCGGGCAAATGATGGCCCGCCTGGTGTTTCGCAACAATGACGAAAAGAAACGTGCGCGCGCTATGGGCGTGACCGACCTGAACCGCAAATATTCGCTACACGAGTTGGCGGGCGGGGATGTCATGTTTGCCGCCACAGGCGTGACAGATGGCGCCATGCTGAAAGGGGTTCATCGTTTCCCCGGCGGCGCGCACACATACTCGGTGGTCATGCGCTCGCGCACCGGGACATTGCGATTGATTGAGGCCGAGCACGATTTCACCCGTCGCCCGCCGCTCGATTGAATTCTGGGGGCGGTGACATGTCAGCCGCTCAAACAGGGTCGGGTGCTTTTCTTAGCGTCGAGCGTTCGGTTTCCGGCAAGTTCTGGCGAGCCCGCCTGGAAGACGACCGGGCTGCACTGGCGCTGGCCCAGCAGTTGGAAATATCCGAGATCCTAGCGCGGGTTCTTGCCGCGCGCGGCATTACCGCGGATGACGCTGAAAGGTTCTTAAACCCGGCGTTGCGAGACACGCTGCCCGACCCATCCGTGCTGCGCGATATGGACAAGGCGGCCGATCTCTTGGCGGCGGCGATTCAATCCGGCGAAAAGATTGCCGTGTTCGGCGATTACGATGTCGATGGCGCCACCTCCGGCGCGCTCATCCTACGCTTCCTAAATGCAGTCGGCAGCACCGGAACTTATTACATTCCCGACCGCATGCGCGAAGGGTATGGCCCCAACGCGCCAGCACTCAAATCCCTGGCTGAACAGGGTGTGGCGCTTGTCGTCACCGTGGATTGTGGTATCTCCGCTTTCGACGCCTTGGACGCGGCCGCGACGGCCGGTCTCTCAGTCATCGTCGTTGATCACCATATCGCCGAGCCGCGCCTGCCGATCGCCACGGCAATCGTCAATCCCAACCGCCTCGACGACGATAGCGGTCTTGGCCAGCTGGCGGCGGTTGGTGTGACTTTTCTCCTGCTGGTGGCGCTCAACAGGACCCTGCGTCGGGCCGGACATTACAAAGCCGACTGCCCAGAACCGGACTTGCTCGGCTTGCTCGACCTGGTGGCACTGGGCACGGTCTGCGATGTCGTGCCGCTCACCGGGCTTAACCGCGCCCTAACGATGCAAGGTTTGAAGGTCATGGCGAAGCGCGGCAATATTGGTTTGGCGGCGCTGTCCGATAGCGCCGGTCTCGACGAGGCGCCAACCGCCTATCATGCCGGCTATGTGCTTGGCCCGCGCGTAAACGCAGGCGGTCGGGTGGGTGAATCGAGCCTCGGCATTCGTCTGCTCACGACCTCGGACGGCGAAGCCGCAAAGGCCATCGCGCTACATTTGGGTGAACTCAACAAGGAACGCCAAGCCATCGAGGCGGATGTTCTTGACGCGGCGACGGCCCAGATCGAGGCACGCGGCGAAACACCGGCGCCGATTATCATCGCCGCCGGCGCTGGCTGGCATGCCGGAGTGGTCGGCATTGTCGCAAGCCGGCTGAAGGAGCGTTTTTCGCGCCCGGCCATCGTCATTGCGGTGGCGGAAGGAATCGGCAAAGCGTCGTGCCGCTCGATCACCGGGGTGGATATCGGGGCGGCGATCACGGCGGCGCGCCAGGCCGGACTGTTGCTCAACGGCGGCGGACATGCGATGGCGGCCGGTTTTACAGTGGCCGAAGACCAGTTGGAGGCGCTTGGCAGCTTTCTAATGGACCGGCTCGCGCCATTTGTGACGGCAGCGCGTCAATCGGTGAGCCTTGGCATCGACGGCGCGCTGACGGTCGAGGGGGCGACGCTCGAACTAGTCGAAGAACTTGCCCAGGTGGGCCCGTTCGGCTCCGGCAATTCCGAGCCGCGCATGGTCATCACCGCGTCGCGCATCGCCAGTGCAAAAGTGGTCGGTAACGGCCATGTCCGCTGTATATTGGCCGGCGCCACGGGCAAACGGCTGACCGGCATCGCGTTCCGCGCGGCGGGCGAGGAATTGGGACATATGTTGCTTTCGCCGTCGGAAGGACCGCTCCACGTGGCCGGGAATCTGCGCATAAACCGCTGGCGAGAACGTGACGACGTGCAACTAATCATTCAGGATGCGGCGCATGCGAGCGGCGCGGACTGGACCTGACGGGGCTTGAACGGCATGAATTTCAGCAAATATCCTTCGCAACGCATTTGCTGCCTTGATTTTACGTCGCCACCCGACTAGATAGCCCCCTTAGCCTTCGACCCCTTCGTCTAGAGGTTAGGACACCACTCTTTCACAGTGGAGACACGAGTTCAATTCTCGTAGGGGTCGCCAATATTTTCACCTCAGATAGGCCGAGCGGTGTGCCTGCGGCGGATATTCCGAGGTAGGAAGAAGGGCAGGCATGGCTGGTTTCGGAGATATCATCGTAACGCTACCGGTCTGGCTAATGATACTTAGCGGCCAACTTTTACTGATTGCCATTCCAGCCGGCGCGGCATTCCTTTTTCTTTATCGGTGGCCGGGCAATCCCTTCCGGGGGCGTAAAATTCAACTTGGTTCTGCGCGCTCGGCGACAATTCGGCGGGAGGTGCGTTATTCGATCCTGACTGCGATGGTCTTCGCGCTGAACGGATTTTGCATCTATTTGCTGATGTCTCGAGGCTGGACACAGGTTTACGCTCAATCATCCGAATTGGGCTGGCTCTACGGTATCTTCAGTTTGATCGCTGCCATCGTCCTGCATGATGCATATTTTTATTGGACGCACCGCTTGATGCACCATCGGCGCCTCTTCCATCTGTTTCATCGGCTGCATCACGAATCGCACAGCCCGTCTCCTTGGGCGGCCTACGCCTTTGCGCCGCTGGAAGCCGTTGTTCAAACCATGTTTCTAACATTCCTAATCTTTGTCCTGCCGCTTCATGTCAGCGTCATATACCTGTTCATGGTTCACATGATCCTGCGCAATGTTGTCGGTCATAGCGGCTTCGAATTGTTTCCGCGTGGCATCGCGACGCATCGGGTGTTCGGCATTTTGACTACCACTACGCATCACGACCTGCACCACAGCGCTAAAGCAGGTAATTACGGCCTGTATTTCACTTGGTGGGACCGTATCTGCGGCACCGAGAATCCGGACTACCTTGAGACCTTCGCGGGTGTAACTGCCGCTCGACGTACTGCGCCTGAGCAGGACCAGGACAACGCGGCCCTCGCACTGAAAGTATAATATTCACCGGAGGGGAGTGGCACCCGGTTGCCCGAACTTGGCGTGCGGAGTAGCCCCGCCAAGGGCATAACATTTATCACTCAACGAGCCAGGCCCTAAACATATCACGGGCGGTGCCTGATCAGTGCGGCCGCATGGGGACGTGCCGCCTTCTGTAACCTGGTCGGCGGCGTGGGTGTGCAGTTCGGGATTGCCGGCGGCAATAGAGAATTTATCTCATCTGCCTGGTGTTGGTGACCAGGTGCTACATAATTAGCTGGTGCGTGGCGTCACATTCAGTACGAATTGCGAGCCTGCTTGGCTAGCCAAAAAGCGGTTTGATTGATGGCGAGGAAATTGAATGCAGGGGCGCCTGGAAAAGGTAAGAACCTCATACACACGGCCCAATATTTGCTTTTTTAGGCCGCATCCCGCCGTCCAGCGTTCGACTGTATTTCGACTGGCAAAAAATGCCAATACGAACGCCATACGCACCGCTCTAGTTGAGGTGGACTGCGGTGCTTCCCGGCGAATAACATAGTCTCGCCGGAACATTAATTAGAGGTCGGTGAGGCGGCAAAGTCCCTCAGTATTTCAAAAGGGATTTGCCACCCCGAAAACGCCTGCTAGTCGGCGAGAACCAAATTTTCAGCCGAACTTTTGCCGTTCTTACCCGGTTGCAGTTCGAACTCGACCCGTTGTCCCTCTGCGAGGCCCGGCAGACCGGCGCTCTCAACAGCGGAAATATGGACGAATGCGTCCTTCGAACCATCGTCCGGGCTAATAAAGCCATACCCCTTGACGGAATTGAACCACTTCACGGTTCCTACACTCATATTACTCTTGCTCTCTTTATCATTGCGATCATCCGCAAAATGCTTTTGCGAACGGTTTACAGCACGCCAATTCGCACGAAGTATTGTAGCTTAGCATAGTCGCCAGGCTGGATACTTCGATTGGTCGAAGGCTGATGTAGCCTATATATGCCCGAGAGCGTCAATATGCAAATAGAAGTATTAAGCAAAACCAACATTTGAAATGTCGATAATGCATAGCCAAATCACTTCATACATCTCAGTTTAGCCACCGAACCAAGTGACTTAACAGGTCGTCCAGACGTCAACCCTTCGGAAAAGAGAGTATTCATGCGCATCCACCTCAGTACCGCACTCCTTGCCGCGATCATCTCGTTTATTGCGTCGTCAGCCGCGCCTCCAGCCTCGGCGGGAATTCTCGACGACATTTTGGTGGCGCCCAAAACCCTGATCGACCGGGCCATTGAAGCACGCAGTAGTTCAGATATTTACAAGGACAATGAGATCGTCGTGAAGGTTAACGCGGTGATGGCGGATCTGGGCACGATCAAGGCGTCGACCGAGATTTACGAACAGCGCCTGCTGATAACGGGGCTGTTCGACGACACACAGCTTTATGAAAAATTCCTCGCCCGAGTGGAGGCTATCAATGGGATCAAGGAACTCTATTGGCATGTCCAATATATGAGCGAAGACGAGCAGGAAGCGCGCAAAGAGGAAATGCTCGATTGGGTGGATGCCCTGGAACTCGATGCACGTGTCGGCATCAGCCTAATCGAAACGGCCGGAATCGCCGACGTTAATTATCGCGTCGCGGTCGATGCATTTTCCAATGTCTATCTTATCGGCCGGGCGCGTTCCGAGGAAGAATTTCGCAAGGCGGTCCAAGTCTCTGCAGAAACGGAGGGCGTCGGCGTGATCGTCAACTATGTCGAAGTGCGCCCATAACGGCGCAGGCAGGCTGGAGGGGCGCTAGTGGAGTGGAACGCGACTCATATCTCAACGGGAGAAGCCGGCAAGGTCACAATAAAGCTGCTTCCCTCGCCGCTCTGGCTTTCCACCCGGATCGTCCCGTGATGCGCTTCCACGGCCGCCCTGACGATCGATAATCCCAGGCCGGTGCCGCCCACCCGTGACGTGCTGCTCACGCGGTAATAGCGTTCGAAGATACGTTCGACTTCGTCCTCGGCAATGCCTTCACCCTGATCGTCAACGCGAATCTCGACACTGTCGTCGCGGCGCGTCACTGTAAGCAAGACTTCGGACTCGCGCGGCGAATATTTAATCGCGTTCGACAGCAGGTTCGAGAGGATTCGTCTAACGATCCCTTCGTCCATAAATGCGGTTTTACAATCTCCGGAAAAATTGATTTTCAATCCCTGGCTTTCCTGGGCGCCAAGGCGCATTTGTCGCAGCATGTCCTCGCAGACATCGGCGAGCTTGATCGCCTCAGGCTGAAAAACGATATCGGTCGCGTCTTCTTCGCCGACCAGCAAAAGATTATCCAGGAGCCGTGTGATCGTTTTTACCTGCCGCGTGACATCGCGGAGGTACTCCGCCCCTTGAGCTTCGTCAATCTTATCGCGGTATCGCAACAGTAGGTCGACACCGGCCTGAATCGTCGTGAGAGGCGTACGAAATTCGTGCGAAGCGGTGGCCAAAAATCGCGATTTTGCGAGGCTGGCCTGATTCGCCGCGTCTCTTGCCTGACGATACCGAGCCGTCGTTTGTTGGTGCCGCATCAACTCGAGTTTCAAACGGCGCTGCGACAAATCATACAGGCTCAAATGAGAAAGCACGGCGCCCGATATGAATATGACGCACAGCGCGGCCGAAAAGATAAACGCCAGCGAGCGCCACTCTCCGACCACCGTCTGCGGAAACTCGTGCCCGGATAGATAGAGCAGGAGCATGGTCAAGAGTCCGGCCGTTGCCAGGAGGCAGGTCAAAATTGCGCCGCGCACGCCAAGAAACAACATGCCGATCACCGGAATCGAGGCAATCCAGGGGATTACGAACGATTGGATGCCGTTGAAATAGTAAAGCGCTGAAAAAATCAGCAGCGAAAACTGCACCAGAGAAGGTACGCTGGCGGCGCGGTAAGATAGTCCCCATTTGATAACAAAGGGATAAACGAAAAAGAGGGCGAACCCGAGGACCAACCAATAGAGGCTCGGTGTCGCAACATCGGCGCCAAAATAGAGCATGGCCGCGATGGCAAGCGCCAGGTTGGGCGACAGGAAATGCGCGACAACAAAAACTTTTGCCCGCAATCTGTCATCGAGGTCTGGGTAATCCTGATCCTTGACCCAGCACGACGCCAAACGGTCCAATGCACGCAACAATCCGATCGGCCGAGAAGTGGGTTGGCCAACTGGGGATTTTGAGTCGTCCCGTTTACCTTGTATCGACACCACTGACCTTATCGCCAAACTGCTTTTGCTTACGGTGTATCGAATCGCGTTTCTCAACTTAAGTCCGGGCGCTATCATGTGCCAGCGTTGCTTTGCATGAATTTATTGAACCACTGTCGAGAAATTATGGACCAGGGAGTTCGAAATAATGTCGCGTGATTGGGATCAATTAGAAAAATGGGACCGTTCCTACTACCTGCACGGTTTGCAAGCGGCGTCTGAACATACCTATGCCCCGGTCGATAGCATGGACGGCAATTGGTTTACGTTAGCGGACGGCACCCGCATGCTCGATTTTATGAGTCAGCTTATATCGGACAGCATGGGCCACCGTCATCCCGCTATCCATGCCGAATTAACACGCGCTATGGAGCGCTACGGCCATGTCTATTTTGGTATGGCCAATGAGTATCGCGCCAGGGCGGCCAAACTGATCATTGAGGATTTGCTCGGCGAGGCGGGCTGGGCTGGCCGGGCAAGGATTTTCTCTTCCGGCACCGATGCGGTGGAAAGCTGCATCACCATGGCACGGCTCTATACCGGGAAATCCGTCATCCTCACCCAGGCGCATTCGTTCCATGGCATGGTCATGGGCTCAACAATGGCGCGTGGGTACCGCGCGAATATCTCGCCGGCCGGAAATTTTAATCAAGTTCAGGACGTCCCCGGATTTCCGGCGCAGGGCTATATTCCCATTCCCGCGCCCGAGTTTGAGGATTGGCAGGGTACGGGTCGTCTTCCATCGCTGGAAGCCACCGAGCAGATCGTCCGTGCCATTGGCGGTGAGAATATTGCGGCGGTGATTACCGAACCCATGCTGGGCGCTGGCGGCACGTTTCCGCACCGTGACTACACCGCCGGCCTCAGGGATATTTCCAAGCGCCACGGCTTCCTGTGGATCGATGACGAAGTGATCTGCGGCGTCGGCCGCCTTGGCGAATGGTTCGGCTATATGCATTGGCCGGGAGTCGAACCTGATCTGATCGCCGCCGGCAAAGGGTTGAACGGCTCGGCATTGCCGGTCGGCGCGGTCATCGCCAGTAAGGAAATTTCTGAGCATTTTGAAGCTGCGCGCTGGTGGAGCGGCAGTACCTGGGATGGCCATCCGCTGGTCTGTGCCACCATCGTCGGCAATCTCGAATACATGCTGGCCAACAACATGCTGCAACAGGTGCGTCAGCGCGGCGCCTACCTCAAAGAGCGCCTCGACGCCCTTGATGAGAAACACCCGTCCATCGGCCGTGTGTCGGGGCGCGGCCTTTTCTATACGGTCGATCTGATAAACGGCGAGGGCACACCGATCGTGCCGGAAGACCGGTATTCGGCATTTACCGGTGATCTCACGCAGATGCCCAATAACATCATCGCCGGCGAAAACGCCAAGCGCGGCATCTTCCTCGGTGGATTCACGCCTAACACTATCAAGCTCGGGCCGCCGTTTACGATCACCCAGGACGAGATTGACCTGGCAATCGATTCTCTAGATCAGGCGCTCGATATTATCGACGACAAGTTCGTCAAGAATTAACGCGTCAATCCTCACCGTCAAAAGCTGCGGCACCATCCATCATGGCGTGGGCCAGATTGAGTTTGAGATAGCTTGGCGGCGGGTAGGCTTTGCGGCTGTGGCTGAGGCCCATGCCGAGCACTGTTTCAGCAAGTTTGTAGGTTAACGGTCCTGGATTAATCACCGGTACTGGCAGCTCGCGCGCTAGGAATTCATGCGCTTCATGCATGGTGGTGGAGCCAAGACAAATTGCCTCTGCGCCCATCTCAACCAATTCCTGGCCGCATTTGAGGAATTGCGGGAATACCACGTCTTCCTTGCCGCCGAGCAGGTTTACGGGATCAGGCGCGAGGCCTGGCGAACGGAAGCCGACGCATTTGTCGGCGAGGCCGTATTCTTGCAAGGTTTTGCGATAGATGATGTCCCAGCGGTCCCACTGGGTCAGGACGCCGAAGCGGGTGGCGAGAAGAAGACACATCAGGTAGGACGCTTTGGCGGGCGCGATGACAGGAATGTCCAATACCGAGCGCAACGCGTTGACGCCGGAATCGCTCATGGTATCGATGCACACTGCGTCATAGCCGTCTTGCTCGGCGCTGAGACCGGCCTCGAACATCGCGACATCGGCCAGGGCAAAATCGTGATAGCTGTCGTAGAGCGCGGGGCCGGCCTTAACCGGGCGATAATCAAACTCAATGTCGGGGCCAAGTTCGACCGAATTTTGCTGCGCCCGTCGTTTGGCAAGACCGCTTTCATCCAGCACCACCGGAACCAAGACCAAGACTCTTCTTTTCGTCATTGTGTGATCTCCGCGTGTGAACTCCGCTGAATTCAGCTTCCGGCGGCGCGATGGGGATTAGGATGGTTTTGAGCGATTGGTTTTCTTCTTGGCAACAGACTTGGTCCGAGGCTTGGCCCCTGATTTGGTTTTAGATTTGGCCGCCGACTTAACTGCTGACTTGGCCGTAACTCTCGACTTGGCTGAGGTTTTTGACTTGGTTGAAGCTTGCGACTTGGCTGAAGCCTTCGACTTGGCTGAAGTTTTCGACTTGGCTGAAGTTTTCGGCTTGGGCGGAGTTGTCGGCTTGGCCGAAGCTTTCGACTTGGACGGAGTTTTCAACTTGGTCGGAACGTTCGCCTTAGTCGCGGCTTCTAACCAGGAAACTGCCTCCAATCTGACCGCCGCCTGTGCATCGGCTGCCGCCTGTTGCTGCGCCGCGGCAGTTGGATGATCCAAGGGTTTGTATTTTTTGTTCTTTGGCGCTTGCTGTTTGCCCAGCGCCACCGACATGCCAAAACTCAATACCCGGCGTTGCTCCACATCGACGTTCATCAAATCCTCGCCGACCAAGATGGGGCCGTCAAAATCAGCACTCACCTGCTGCAACAACTCCTCTTCGTCGAATCGAGTGGGCACAAAATGGCTGAGCACGAGAACGCCAGCTTCCATTTCGCGTGCCACTTTGCCGACTACGTCGGAGCTGGTGTGATAGCTCATCACATTGATGCTGCCTTGATTTTCGCGCATCAACATCCGCTGTGGCGTGCCGTCATGGATATAGACTTCATGCACCAATACATCGACACCCTTGGCGGCCTTGATCAAGGCCGGGCAATAGGTGGTATCGCCGCTGATGGCCAGGCGAGCCGTCGAGGTTTCGAAGAGGAATCCAAAAGCCGGACTGACCGGGTAGTGATCGACTTCGACCGCGGTCACAACCATATCGCCGGAGCGGAAAACTTCACCTGACTCTATTTCCACCACTTCCGCTCCGAGCGCCGCAGTGGTGGAGCGCATCTCATGCGCGATGCGTTGACTGAATTCCGGTTTCCACAGCTTCAGCAAGCCTTCGACATAGCGCTTGGTGCCCTTGGGGCCGTAGATATATTGCGGCCGGTCGCGTCCCTGATGCCAACTCGAAATGAAGAGCTGAAAGAGGTCGACAATGTGGTCCGAATGTAGATGGGTGAGAAAGACGGCGTCCACTGCGGCGCCGTTGCTGCCCGCGCCATAGAGGCGCTGAGTCGTGCCCGAGCCGCAATCGACCAAATAGGTGCCGCCATGATGGCGCACGATTTGCGACGGGCCGAACCGACGGGTATCGACTTGCGGGCAGCCGGTGCCGAGGAGGGTTAAAAGCATGCGCCACGCTACCTAGAGCGCCGGGGCAAAACAAGCGCCGAAACGCTAGAAATTAATCCGCCTAGGTGTGGTGGCCTGATAGGCTGCAACGGCCCGAACGATTCGGAGATGTTTGCTTGTACGCCTTGACGAACTGTCGCATCCATATCGCTTCCAAGCGCCTGGAAGCGCCTGCTGTTCTTATCGAAGGCCGGCATATTTCGGACATTGTGGAAATGTCGGACATCCCGGCCGATATCCCCCAGCACAACTTGGACGGCGGCCATTTGGCACCCGGGTTTATTGATGTTCAGGTCAATGGCGGTGGCGGCGTCATGTTCAATACGGCGCCGACGGTAGAAACCATCGCGCGCATGGCTAAGACTCACCGGCGCTTCGGCACCGTCGGATTTCTGCCGACCCTGATCACGGACGAACGCGGACATATCAGGCAGGCGATTGACGCGGTATGCGAGGCCTTGGCGGCGGCAACGCCTGGCGTGCTCGGCATTCATCTCGAAGGCCCGATCATAAATCCGGAGCGCAAAGGAATGCATGATGCCGGCCATATAGGTGCGCTCGACGCGGAGATTATCGACGGGCTTGGCGCTGTGCCGGGGGCCCGGGTCGTCACGCTGGCGCCGGAATGCGCGCCGCCCGGGTTAATCGCTCAATTGACAGCGGCCGGCATCCGCGTTTCGGCCGGACATACACAGGCCACGGCGGAGCAAGTTACAGCAGCGCAACAAGCGGGCTTATTGGGTGTAACGCATTTGTTCAATGCAATGACCCAATTCACCGGCCGTGCGCCTGGCGCCGTCGGCGCAGCGCTCGCCAATGCCGATCTTTGGTGCGGCATCATTGCCGACGGCGTGCATGTCCATGAGACGTCGATTCTCGCGGCCTGGCGGGCAAAGCAAGACAAGCTTTTTCTCGTCACCGATGCAATGGCGCCGGTCGGCACCGAAATGGCCGCCTTCGAATATCGGGGAGAGAAAGTTACGGTGCGCGACGGATCATGTTTCCTGGCGAATGGCTGCCTTGCGGGCTCGACCCTCGATATGGCCAGCGCCGTGCGAAATTGCGTGCGAAACGTTTTGATTCCGCTCGAAGCTGCGCTTCGCATGGCTTCGACACATCCCGCTGAGTTTCTTGGGCTTGGAGATTCTCTCGGAAAAATCGCGACCGGCTATGACGCCAGTCTAGTCTGGCTGGATGATGACCTCATGGTCAAAGCGACCTGGGTGAAAGGGCATTACGAATATCATGGTTGAGCAAACCAACATGCGCATCGGCATCGATATCGGCGGCACCAAGATTGCCGCCGTGATACTGGACGAAGAGGGCAGGGAGCAGGCCCGCTGCCGTGCTGATATCTCACGCGATTATAACGGCACGATCGACATTATCTCCAAGACAGTGGCCCAATTGGAAAGCCAGGTACGGCCGGCGGCGCGGATCGGCATCAGCATGCCGGGAGTTGTCAACGGCGCCGGCGAACCGATGTTGGTGGCTAATTTGCCGTGGTTGCAAGGCAGGCCTTTTCGCAGTGACCTGGAGCGTCTGTTTGAACGCCCCGTGCATATCGGAAATGACGCGAACTGCTTTGCCTTATCGGAAGCGACCGACGGCGCGGCGGCAGGCGCCGCTGTGGTGTTCGGGGTGATTCTCGGCACCGGGGTCGGTGGCGGCCTGGTCGTCAATGGCCGGATCGTTGCCGGCGCCAACGCGACGGCGGGCGAATGGGGCCACAACCCCCTGCCGTGGCGCGAACCTTCGGACGGCGACGAGATCACCTGCGGCTGCGGTCAAACCGGGTGCATCGAAACCTGGCTGAACGGCGCGGCCTTGTCGCGCGATTATTTTTCGGTGGCCGGGCGAGCAGCAAAGCCCGAGGAAATATCCCGCCTCGCCAGCAGCGGCCAGGACCATGCGCGGCATGCTGTATCGCTTTATGAGAGGCGGTTGGCGCGAGCGCTCGCCGCCGCCATTAATTTTCTCGACCCCGATGTCATTGTGCTGGGCGGCGGGCTTTCTGCGATCCCCAGCCTTTATACCGAGGTGCCGCGGCTTTGGTCACGCTATGCCTCCTCCGGCGCCCCGGTGACGCGCATAGTGGAGGCTAAATATGGGCCGGATAGCGGCGTGCGCGGTGCTGCCTGGATTTAGGCAAAGCGCAGGCACAGGCGCTAACGGCTATTCTCCAGCGCATAGCGCACGAGCGCGCGGAGTTTTTCTGCGCGGATCGGCTTCTGTAAAATCTCAAATTCCAGGCCATCGACCACGACATCGAGCACCGCCGAAGGATCGCCAGACACGATGATTGCCGGAATCTTGCTATCGAAGTGCCGGTTAAATCCCATAATCACATCGACCGCCGTTTGCGCATTCCGCAATTTGAAATCCGAGAGCAGCAGGTCAGGGCACCTGCCGCCGGCGTTTGCCGCACAGTCGTCAATCGCCTCCTTGGCCGATGCGCCGCCAAACACCTGATATCCCCAACCGGCCAATAATTCCGAGGTCGCAAAATATACCTCGGGGTCGTCTTCCACGAGCGCGATCATGGCGTCGACCTCAGGCAAGGGTGCGGCGATTCCTGCGGAAGATACTTTCGGTTCGCCGCGCGCCGTCGCGACGCCAACCTCTAGCCAAACGGCAGTGCCACGTCCCGGCTCGGAAGATATCGACATGGCGTGACCGAGCATTGTGCCGAACTCGCGCGCGATCGATAGTCCCAAGGCAAAGCCACGCCAGGCCGAGCGCGATACCGAATCGCTACTCCTTCTCGACCCAGAAAATAGCGCAAGTGTCTGTTCATCTAAGTCCGGCCCGCTATTGAGGACGCCGATCAGCAATATATCTTTGTCTCGGCGGCATTCGACCAGCACCCGGCCCGACTCAGTATGGCGTATCGCATTTGAGATCAAATTATCCAATAGGCGCTGCAACAGAAGGGGATCGCTCCGCACACGGAGTGCGCAGGGAACGACGCGAAGCTCCAAGCCCTTGGTGGCCGCTTGGCCGGCAAATTGGTCGCGGCAATGGTTGAACAATCCGGCGATATCGAACTCCACCATATCCGGCTCCGCATCGGCGGCGCGCATAGCGGAAATGTCGAGAATTGCTTCGATCGCGCCTGATACCCCGTCGGCGGATATTTGTGCGCCATTTACAAGTGCTGCCGTGTCAGCGTCCTCGGCGCGGCCGGCAAGAGCGGCCAATAATAGATTGAGGGAATAAATAGGTTGGCGCATGTCATGCGCTGCGGCCGCCAAAATTTGGCTGATTTCCATTTCCGTCTTGGGCGGCCCAGGTTTCGGCATATCAATGTTGAACCATTTGGATCGCCTCAAACATATTGACTAAAGCGGTCCCAATTGGCGCGGCGATCGCCGGCAGGTCCACTTCGTCATCAGCCCGGCAACAGCCAGCAGCATTGGATGGACGCGAAGAATCCAGATTGTAATGTGCCGATCATGTGTCCTCGGTTGGACCGCAAGGGCGGTTCCGCAATTGACGTTAGCTTGCTTTGGGAAAACCGGTCGGTGCCGGTCCAGCGATCTTGGCCGCGTCTGGATTGGAATAATAGACAGTCATGTCGTGGATCTTACCTGCGCGGCACAGGAAGAAATTGCAGTTGTGCAGATTTAGAACACCGGACGCCACATAGGGTGAAACCGCCTTTGGCATGAGGCGCACCTTAAAATACGCGGCGCATCGATCGTTTTCCGCATCCACGAAATGGGTGAAGTCCTCGAAATGAGGATCGTAATTAGCGAGCAAATGATCGAAAAAACTGCGGAGCGGCGACGCGCCGGCATCGGCCGCACCACTAAACCGGCGTGGCTCATTGTCACCGTGATAGATCGTAACCCGCGCATCCTCGGTAAAACAGTCGAGGATGCCAGCAATATTCTGACGGGCGACATTGCCGAAATATTCTTGTTCGACAAGTTTGACGTAATGTTCGTGTGAATGGCTGCCCATACCGAAATTCTCCTCTCCTCAGACCCGCGAAAACCGCGCGCTATTTTCCTTTGAATTTGGCCTTACGTTTCTCGACAAACGCGCTGATGCCTTCGACAAAATCGGAAGTACCAGCGCAAGCCGCGAAGCTTTCGGCTTCCGCCTGCAATTGGTCGTCAAGGGTGGAGTGCAGCGAGGCATTTAGCAATTTTTTCGTATTGCCATAGGCACGGGTCGGCCCGCTTGCCAGACGCTGCGAAAGTTTTGCCGTCTCGCTCACCAAGTCTTTATGCGGGACCACCCAATTGACCATGCCGAGATCCTTTGCGGTTTCAGCATCGAAACGCTCGCACAGCAGGGCCAGCTCCATCGCCTTTTTTAGCCCTACGGAGCGCGGCAAAAAATATGTCGACGAGCCGTCCGGACTGGTGCCGATGCTGCAATAGGCCATTGTGTAGAAGCTGGTATCTGCAGCGATCACCAGATCGCAAGCCAGCATCAGGCTCACGCCGAAACCGCCCGCCGCACCCTCAACGCTAGCAACGACCGGCTTAGGCAGGCGCTTGATCACTTGGATCAAGGGATGCACCTGATAGACGAATTTTTCAAAGAAACGGCGGCGTTCATCCGATTCACGGTTGAGTTCGCCGTGAAACAATTTGAGATCGCCGCCGGCCATGAAATGCCCTCCCGCACCACGGATCACGACGCAGCGTATGCGGGAATCATTCTCTACCGCGGCTAGTTCATCGAACAACTGTTCGGTGAGCGGCCCATTCACCGCGTTCAGCACTTCCGGCCGGTTGAGTGTCAGCGTGAGAACGCTCTTTGATCTTTGCGTGAGAATTGCTTTCGCCTTCGTCATTTTTATTCCCGTTTCGTCGTTTATTTGACCGTCTGCATCCGGCAACGCACCGTTTGAGTTGGGTCAAAGCTTAGGGTCCAAGATAACCCGCACTGGCAGATAAGTCGCGCCATTGCGGAGAGTCTTCTCTAATGGCTCACAATGCCTGCCAATTTTGACATGTTGTTGCGGGACGCAAGGACGAATAGTCTCGAGCGGACAAACATAACTCAGGAAAGATATAGGAAATGGTGCAACAAGCGATCCGCATAAAGACCGACCCGGACCCATATGAGGCGTTTTGCCTCGCTCAGGCTTACCGGGTCGACAATATGATTTACGTCTCTGGCCAAGCAGCCTTCAGCTTGGAAGGAAAGGTCGTCGGCGCCGGAGATTTCGATGCCCAGGCGGTGCAGGTTTTTGAGAATTTACAGACCGTTCTGCAAGCTGGCGGATCAGATTTATCCAAGGTCATCAAGGTAACTATATTTTTGAAAGACATGGGTAATTTCAGCAAAATAATCGCACTGCGCAAAAAATATTTCACACCGCCTTATCCGGCAGACACCATCGTCGAAATTACCGGCCTCGCGCTGCCGGAACTAGAGATCGAAATAGAGGCGATGGCGTTCGTCGACGGCGAAATTATCGGCTGACCAGAACTGCTTACCCCTTAATACCGGCCGCTTTTTTGTCATCTTCCTGTTGGAGTGCAAAAATGGAGGAGTAGCCGCCGGACCAATCCGGCGGCAGGCGGGCCGGGAAGGGGTCGAACTCGGCATAGCGCGCGGCCTCACCGCGTACGATTCTGCCGTTATGGCGCGACGGCGTGGGATTGGGCGTGATCGGCAAGGCATCGGCTGAGGAAAAAGCGTTCAACAGGAGCGGGCGCGCTTTGCTCGGATGATTGTTGGCCATGGAGCCGTGCAGCGCCCGGCAATGGTGAACGGTGACGGAGCCGGCCGGACCTTTCATGTAGACCGCCTTGTCCAACTCGACCTTTTTCAGATCTTGATTGCTCAGGCAGCCAACCCACTGATTGTCGCCATTATATTGATCAAATAGCTCGCCTTTGTGGCTTCCGGGAAGGACACCCATCGGCCCCGTCACATCGTCGACATCATCGAGATAGACGCCAATCGTCAGAACGCTGAAATTGGTGTGCGGCCAAAATTGAATGTCCTGGTGCCATTTCACCTCTTCGCCGCCGCCAAACCATTTGAAATTGAGCTTCGAATGATGAAATTTGATGTTCGGGCCGAGTAAATCCTCGGCTAGATCGGTAATCATCGAATTCGACGCGAACTCCCAATATACCGGGTCATGGTCGACTGGTTGGGTAAGGCGGCGCAATTTGGGGGCATCCGCCGTGTGCGCCGGCTCTAGGTCGAACTTATCGTTTGATGTGCTCAACCCTCGGCTTTCGTCGACCATGCGCTCGGTCACTTCCCACAGTCGCGCCAACCAGTCTTCGCTTACAAAGCGTTCCTTGAGCAGATATCCGGTTTCGAAAAAATATTCGCGCTCCGATTGGTCCAGAATTTTAGGCGCGTGGGTCAACACCTTTTCGGGCGTCATGATTATGCATCCTCTGCCATTTTTTCGACTGCATGATTCTATGCTTCACCGGGCACCCATACAATAGGTTGAGCACTGCCGATGTGTGACAAATGTGCGCCGGCAATGGGGTTGTATCGGGACGTGCGCCGATAGTGCTCTTCTACTGGCGCCGCCATCGGCGCACTGCTATTGTTTTGGACTACAAGGGTCCAACACGGGATCGGCAATTATGGGGAGAGTAAAATGGGCCAACAAATGATCGATTTGACGTTAAAGCTGACCGACAATATGCCGGCGCATAAATTATTCCAGCGCCCCGTTATCGTTCCGCATTACACGCACGAGAAAACCATAAAAGATTTCGAGCTCGGCGTGCCCAACGACCGGCTCTCCTTCGCCACCACGTTCCTCGGCATGGTCGACCATATCGGCACCCATGTGGACGCCTTCTTTCACACCAACCCCAATGGCGCCACGGTCGACAATATGCCGCTCGATATGTTCATGGGTAAATCCGTGTGCTTCGACATGCGCCACATTCCCGACCTCGGCGATATCGATGTCGCCGATATGGAAGCCGCCCAAGAAAAAACCGGCGTCAAGGTGGATGGGCATATCGTGCTCATGTGCACTGGCCTGCACGAGCGCCACTATCCAGATGTGAAAGTGGTGTGGAGCAACGCCGGCATCACCGCCGACGCCACCAATTGGCTAGCCGATCGGGGCTCCAAACTGCATGGCGTCGAAGGACCCTCGACGGACAAACCGTCGGACAATCTATTTCCCAATCACCGCGTCTGCCGGGACCGCGGAATTACCCATTACGAATGGCTGGTGAATCTTGAACAGCTGATCGGAAAAGGTGAATTTCAGTTCTTCGGCCCGCCGATCAAGATCGGTGACGGCAGCGGCGCACCGGTTCGCGCCTGGGCCATGGTGGACGACTAAAGAGAGTAGCTTTCGGGAGATCGGAGATGTCTCGGGTAGATTCACGGGACAACGACCAACGCATACCGATCACGTTGCTGAGCGGCTTTCTTGGCTCTGGCAAGACGACCATGATCAACCACTTGTTGAGCGATCCGAACGCCGGAAAAATTGCCGTTATCGTCAATGAATTCGGCGAAATAGGCATCGATGGTGATCTGATATCGCGCGCCTCTGAGGATATGTTGGAGCTGACGAACGGCTGCATCTGTTGCGCCGCCCAGGGCGATTTGATGGATGGCCTCAACAAACTGTTCATGCGCAAGGTGGGCTTGGCCGAGCCGAAGATTGACTTTGATAAAATCGTCATCGAAACAACTGGCATTGCGGATCCGTCCCCCCTCGCCAAACTGCTTTACACGGATTTGAAACTCGATCTGACGTTTAAGCTCGATGCGGTATTGACGGTTGTCGATCTCAAGCACGTGGAAGCCGAGATCAAAAACTCGGTCGAGGCGCAAAAGCAGATTGCCATCGCTGACAAGATTATTTTTAACAAACGCGACATGGTGGACGACGCGGCGTTCGCCCGCGCAGCTTCGGTAGTGGGCGCGCTTAATCCTTATTCACGTAAAGAAGTCACGTCTTTTGGTGTGCTGGCGGTCGATAAAATTGTCGATCTGGATCTGTTTGATCCGAAAAATCGCGACGATGCGGTAGGCGAATGGCTCGGCAGCACGGACAATGAGGCGGATGACGTTCACCGCCACACCCCAAACGTCAGCGCGGTTTGCTTGCAGGATTCCCGTATCATGGACTGGAATTTGGTGCTGCGATTTTTTTACGAACTAACCCAAGAACTTGGCGATGATCTCTATCGTGTCAAAGGGCTGGTGCAATTCGACAATGTCGATAAGCCGGTCATCATACAGGGTGTTCAAGGCACTTTCAGCCCGCCAACCTATGCCGACACCTGGCCGCGCGGCGAGCCCGAAACCCGTATGGTTATCATCGGCAGGGGACTCAACAAGGCAGACCTCGAAGCCCGCTTTGCCACCTGCATATTGAAACAGCACACGGTCCTCGACCGTGGCTCCGGCGCCATCTAAGCGGTCATCCAAGAGGAGTTTGACGACATGGGTTTCGCCTATCATACCGCCCTCGACCTGACGCGCCTGATCGCCGCGAAAGAAATCTCGCCGGTCGAACTGGCCGAAGATGTCATCGAGCGCCAGGCCGCACTTGAGCCGGAAATAAATGCCTTCGTCACTTGCACGCCTGACATCGCGCGCGCGGCGGCGAAGCGAGCGGAGCAAGCGGTCATGGCGGGTGACGCGCTTGGCCTGCTGCACGGCCTGCCGCTTTCCGTCAAAGACTTGATTTCAATGAAAGGGGTGCCTTGGACATTTGGCTCTAAGCCGTTCGCAGGGAACATAGGCGCGGTCGACGCACCGGCAGTGGCGCGCGCCCGTGCCGCCGGCGCCTGCATCATCGGCAAAACCACCACCAGCGAATTCGGCTGTAAAGGCACCGGCGATAGCCCGCTCACCGGCGTAACGCGCAATCCTTGGAATTTAGCTAAAACACCGGGTGGTTCGAGCGCCGGCGCCGGGGCCAGCGTCGCGTCGGGACTTACGCCGTTTGCTCTTGGCACCGATGGCGGCGGCTCCATTCGCATACCGTCATCGCTGTGTGGCCTGTTCGGTATCAAGGCGCAATTCTCCCGCGTTCCGTTATTTCCCATTCCCGCGACGCCGACGCTTGCCCATGTCGGCCCACTAGCGCGAACCGTGCGCGACGCGGCACTGCTGCTCACCGCGATTTCGGGGCACGACCCTCGCGATCCCTTTGCCGTCGCCGGACCGGTGCCGGATTATCTTGGCGCGTGCGGACAATCGATCAAGGGGATGCGAAT
The DNA here is from genome assembly GCA_027624955.1 of Pseudomonadota bacterium. Taxonomy (NCBI): domain Bacteria; kingdom Pseudomonadati; phylum Pseudomonadota; species Pseudomonadota bacterium. The sequence goes on along the minus strand of JAQBTG010000003.1, from coordinate 33,775 downwards.
CGCCTGGAGCCCGACTTTCGGCTACGCCCGGGCGGATCCGGAAATACTCGAGATCACGGAACGTGCCGCTCGATCCTTCGAAAAACTGGGTTGTCATTTGGAGATGGTGGAAGCACCGTTCGGCGACGAGCCGCTGGAAATCTGGCGGGCCGAGTTTTATGGCGGCGTTGGCACCAAATTGAAAGGATTGTTGACGGATTCGCCGGAGCAATTGGACCCCGCTGTCGTCAAAATGCTGTCGGGTGTGCTTGACCAATCGATCGAAGATTATTTCATCAAGCTGTTCGCGCGCTATGCATTTCGCGAAACCGTCCGTGAATTCTTTGACAACTACGATTTGCTGCTGTCGCCGGTGCTCCCAGTTGCCGCTTTCGATACCGGGTTCGACATGCCGCCCGGATGGGAGGACCGCGATCCGGTTTCCTGGGTCTATTACACCTACCCGTTCAATACGACCGGACAGCCGGCGGCTTCCATTCCGGCTGGTTTTACCGATTCTGGCCTACCGGTCGGATTGCAGATGGTCGGGCGAATCAATTCGGAAATAGATATTTTCCGCGCCGCTGCGGCGTTCGAAGAGGCACATCCTTGGGCAGATAAAAGGCCGCCATTGGTCGCGGGTGGCGCGACCGCCGCAGCGTCGGCATAACCCGCGCGGCGATCACCCGGCGCATCCCTTTTGCGGGACTTGTCAATCGTCGCGATAGGGACAATGCTCCCTGCAATATCGGCATTACGTTGGATTGAGCGGAAAAGAGTTTCATGTCGAGAAGCATCTTAGGAACATTCTTGGGCGCGCTTGTGTTGGTGGTCGCCGGCGCGTTCGTTGCCTTCGCTTATTCGCGCACCAGCGTCGCTGCCGTAGATCGATACGAACTTTCGTTCGGTGCGGATAATTAGCCGCGCCTCGGGGAGCTGGCACCGCGGTAAATATCGTCATGCAGCGGCTCTCTCTATCGCGACAATCGCGGCTTTGCTCCTGTTGTTGCCGTTCAACCTGCAAGCAGCGGAACGCTCAGCCGTAGTGCTCCAGGGTCTCGACAAAGTAACCGCGCGGATATCGAAATTCACTGCCGAATTAGACACTCCCGTTGTCTTCGGCACGCTCGAAATCACTGCCCGGGCCTGTCACAAAAAACCGCCCGAGGAACCTCCCGAAAGCGCGGCCTTTCTCGAAATTCGCGAGAAACGACAGGGAACGTCGGTGGAATTGCTGTTCAGTGGCTGGATGTTCGCTTCGACCCCTGGCCTATCGGCGCTGCAACATCCGGTCTATGACGTCTGGGTGCTCGATTGCGCCATGTTGGAAGTGAATTCCGAATCAAACGGATAAAAGGTCGCCTGGCGCTCTAGTGCCGCCCGTAATTGCTCAAGATATGTTCCGCGCGGCAACTCGACAGCGCCGAAACCGGTCAAATGCGCAGTCACAAACTGGGTATCCAATAGCGTGTAGCCACCGGCGCGCAAGCGCTCAACCAGATGCACCAAAGCGACCTTGCTTGCATCAGTTTTGCGGCTAAACATGCTTTCGCCAAAAAAGGCGGCGCCAAGCGACACGCCGTAAAGTCCGCCGACCAATTCAGTACCGCTCCAGCATTCGACGCTGTGGGCGTTGCCGAGGCGGTGCAACTCGCCATAGACCTTAACGATATCACCATTGATCCATGATTCCATACGCTGTGCGGTACGCTCCGCGCATGTACGGATGACTTGGTCGAACGCCTGATCCACGGTTATTTGGAATTTTCCCGAGCGCACCGTGCGGCCGAGGCGGCGCGGCAAATGAAATTCGTCTAACGGAATGACGCCGCGCCAATCCGGGTCCACCCAAAACACGGAAGGATCGTCCTGGCGTTCCGCCATGGGAAATACGCCACACGCATAGGCCCGGAGAATCAGTTCTGGCGACAATTCAATCATCGGCTCAACCCATGCCCCCCGAAGCCTAGGCTTCTGCTATGAATTTCTCCAGCCAATGAATATCATAAGCGCCATTGGCGAAATCGGCATTGGCGATCAATTTGAGATGAAACGGAATCGTCGTTTCAACGCCGGTGATGACATATTCTTCGAGCGCGCGGCGCAAGCGCATCAGGCATTCGTTTCGATTCGAGCCATGCACAATGACCTTAGCGATCAGGCTATCGTAAAAGGGTGGCACCGAATAATCCTGATAGAGCGCTGAATCTACACGGACGCCAAGCCCACCCGGCGGGTGATACCCGGTGATCAAACCGGGAGAGGGGCGAAAGGTAAGCGGATCTTCAGCGTTCACCCGGCACTCGATGGCGTGCCCGTTAAAGACGATATCTTTTTGCTCGTAGCCCAAAGGCGCGCCGTCGGCGACACGGATTTGCTCGCGTACCAGATCAATACCGGTAATCATTTCGGTCACCGGATGCTCAACCTGGATACGGGTGTTCATTTCGATGAAATAGAATTCACCGGCCTGATATAGAAACTCCATGGTGCCGACGCCGCGATAGCCGATTTCGGAAACCGCTTTGACCACTCGGGCACCGATACTCTCGCGCTCTTCGGTGTTCAGCGCAGAGGAGGGAGCTTCTTCCAACATTTTTTGATGGCGCCGCTGCAGTGAGCAATCGCGCTCTCCGAGGTGCACAACGGTGCCGTGCTGATCGGCTAACACTTGAACTTCGACATGTCGCGGGGAGTCGATCAATTTCTCCAGATAAAGCGAATCATCGCCGAACGCCGATTTCGCCTCGGCGCGGGCCATCGCCACGGCCGCCGCCATATCTTCCTGGCGCTCGACCCGCTTCATGCCGCGGCCGCCACCACCAGAAACCGCCTTTACCAAAACCGGATAGCCGATCGTCTCGGCGACGGCACTGAATTCCGCGATATCTTGCATTGCGCCCGCCGAGCCCGGCACGACAGGGACGCCCAATTTCTGCATGGTCTCCTTGGCCCGTACTTTGTCGCCCATCATGGCGATATGTGCCGGCGTCGGTCCGATAAACGTAAAGCCGTGCTCCTCAACAATGCTGGCAAAATTGGCGTTTTCCGAGAGAAAGCCATAGCCGGGATGAATGGCGTCGGCATTGGTGATTTCCGCGGCGGCAATGATAGAGGGTATGTTGAGATAGCTGTCGCGCACTGAGGCCGGTCCAATACAGACCGATTCGTCAGAGAGGCGGGCATGCATGGCATCGGTATCGGCGGTCGAATGCACCGAGACAGTTTTGATTCCCAATTCCTTGCAGGCGCGATGGATACGCACCGCGATCTCGCCGCGATTGGCTATGAGAACTTTTTCGAACATTGTGTTGGGCAGCCTAAACGGACATGTGGGCCGGTGCTATTCTAGCAACAGTAGGACTTCGCCATATTCTACTGGCGTGCCGTTTTCGGCAAAAATTCTAACTACCCGGCCGCTGCGCGGCGAGCGAATCGGATTCATCGTCTTCATTGCTTCGACGATAAAGAGGGTTTGTCCTTCGCTCACTTGCTCGCCAACCCTGATGAAGGGCTCAGCGCCGGGCTCAGGAGCGTTATAGGCGACGCCAACCAAGGGCGAAATAACAGCGCCTGGATGGCTGGAATCCACGCTTACTGCCGTCAGCACATCGGCCATATCAGCTATCAGAGCATCTGAAGCCGCCGGCGCCACCGTGATTGCGTTGCCATGGAGGGTGCGCGCCACACGTACCCGTTCTGGCCCGCCGCCAATTTCGATCTCGCTCAAGCCGGTTTCTTCGAGAAGCGCCGCCAAATCACGAATGAGATCGAAATCGGGTCGACGTCGGTTTTTCTCAGATTCGTCCAAAGGCAATTCCACCGCCATTTGTTTAATCCTTATCCACTATTTGCGCTAAAGCGTCGAGCGCCAACAGATAGCCCTGCGCGCCCAGGCCGCAAATCACTCCGAGCGCCGCCTGCGAGATGAAGGAATGTTTGCGGAAGGATTCGCGACGATAAATATTAGACAAGTGAACCTCGATTGTTGGTAGGCCCGCCGCCCGCAACGCATCCAGAATCGCTATTGATGTGTGGCTGTAGGCGCCGCCATTTATTACGATGCCGGAGAAATCTACCACTGCCGACTGAATCCAGGTGACCAACTCGCCTTCGCTGTTTGATTGGCGAAAATCGATGGCCATGCCCAAAGCTTGACCCTTGTGCTGGCAGGCTGAGTCAATTGTATCAAGAGAGTCGCCACCGTAGATATCCGGCTCTCGCTGTCCCAACATATTGAGGTTTGGACCATTCAATATCAAGATTTTGTGTGTCATCGGAAAACCATACTAAACCAAATCCATGCCATTCGCACCAAGAGAGAGGCGCGATGGCCTCCGATTGCCAGCGCCCAGATATATTTTCGGGCGCACGCCTGCAGATGCGGCTCAAACAGTTGAAATGCAGAACGACGTGGCCATACTCTAATTCAGTGCGACGTGCAACATGATGGCTAGCGGCTTGCGCCGCCGGCCGAAGGAATTACCGCAAAGCATGCAAGTTCAAATAAATGGGGAAGCGCGCGAGTTTGACGGACCGCTGACGGTCGAATCAGTATTGCAACGGCTCGGTTTCGATCCGCGCAAGATCGCGGTCGAACGCAATTTGGAAATCGTCCCGAAAGGCGCCTACGGCGGCACTCCGGTCGCAGAAGGCGACAAATTGGAGATCGTCCACTTCATCGGTGGTGGCGCCAACACGGTGGAATCTCAAGCAGTGGAGAATCTTGGTTGGGAGGTTGCCGGTCGCAAATTTACCTCGCGTCTCATTGTCGGCACCGGAAAATACCGCGATTTCGCCGAAACGGCGCAGGCCGTAGAGGCTTCCGGTGCCGAGGTCGTCACCGTAGCGGTGCGCCGAGTCAACATCGGTAACCCTGGCGCACCGATGCTGATCGATTTTCTCGACCCCAAGAAATACACTTTTCTGCCCAATACCGCCGGCTGCTACACGGCGGATGACGCCGTTCGTACCATGCGCTTGGCGCGCGAAGCAGGTGGCTGGAAGCTGGTCAAATTAGAGGTTCTAGGCGACCAAACCACGCTGTATCCGAATATGGTGGAAACGCTGGTGGCGACTGAAATGCTCGTGAAAGAGGGTTTTGACGTCATGGTTTATTGCAGCGATGACCCGATTATGGCCAAAAGGCTAGAAGACCTTGGCTGTGTGGCGATCATGCCGTTGGCGGCGCCTATCGGGTCGGGCCTCGGAATTCAGAACCCTGTGAATCTGCGCATCATCATCGAAAATAGTGGGCTTCCGGTGCTAGTCGATGCCGGTGTCGGCACCGCTTCCGATGCGGCTATTGCCATGGAACTTGGCTGTGATGGCGTGTTGATGAATACCGCAATTGCCGAAGCCAAGGACCCAATAAGTATGGCCCATGCTATGCGCTTGGCGGTGCAAGCGGGGAGATTGGCCTATCTTGCGGGGCGCATGCCAAAAAAGCTCTATGCCGACCCGTCATCGCCGCTTGGTGGCCTGATTTAGTCCAGTCCGCACACCAAATTTCGCCGCGCCCAAGCTAACTTAATTCGCGTAATGCTTTGTTAGCTCATTGTGTTAACCATGTTATCCAATTAATTACATCGATTTTCTGCTGTAGTACAGAACGATCAGTGAACTAATATGGTTAATGCACCCATCTTCGGTTCGGGAATTTTCGCCTCTGTTTCGTCATACAATGCTCGATGTATGACACAATTCTCGACCATAACATCTTGAAAATAATACATGTTCTACACAAACACAGGTTTAAAATAGCACTCCGATTTGAGGCATTTTCGTTGCACCTTAGTTCTCCCGCCGGTATTGCAGTTGTTCAACGCCAGAACCTAAGCGCCGGTAGAACATGAAATCGGCGCAATAACATTCCCGACCAGAGATTTCAGGGCTTGCCCTTGTTCGCCACCAAAATGATGTCTTCTGCGCGTAAATAAGCTGGCGCACCGACAGGCAAGCCGCGCTTCGCTCTTTCGGCATGATATTTTGCCTCAGCAAGCTCGCCGCGCAGCATCGACGCTTCAGCCAAAGCGAGAGACGATTGCGCGAGTTGTTCGTCGCGCCCATAGGCGATTCCCAGGAAATGCCAGTGCGGCGCGTAGTTGGGCTCCGTTCGAGTGGCGACAACCAAGTGATCTATCGCTTTCTTATTAAATCCCAATTCATTGATCTCGATTAGGGCACGCGCTAGGCCCAACCGCAGGAGCGGCTCATCAGGCCGCAAGGCGACAGCCTTTTCATAGGGCGGAATGGAAAGCGCGATGTGACCATTTTCGAAAAGTATTTGTCCCTTTAGCTCCTGAAACCAGGGATCATCTGGAAATTCGCGCAATAAGCCATCGAGCTCGCCGATCGCCCGTTCTACGTCCGGAATTCGATAATAAGCAATCGCCCGCGCGTAACGCGCGGTGAGACTAGTGTCATCCTCACGGTAAATTCGCAACGTCTTGCCCGGTGAATTCAGATAGGCAAACAGCTTGGCCACCATCCGGCGATGCGCCAATAACTCGGCTTCATCCGAGATTATGGTCGGATAAGTCGAGGTTTCTACGAAGTTGCGTACGAAACTGATGCGATCGCGGGTCAGTGGGTGCGAGCGCAAATAGGGGTCTTGGCGTTCGGCCACCAATAATTCCTGGTCTTCCAGTTTATAAAAAACATCGAGCATCCCTGAGGCAGAGCGCCCGATGGCGCGGAGATACCCGACACCGGCCTGATCCGCCGACTGTTCCTGCGACTGGCTATAGCGAAAGAGCGATTGCTGGGCGATTGCCGTTCCGGTGCCCATTATCGCCCCTCCGGCTTGACCGCCACCGGCCAAAATCGCCGCGGCGCCGAGGATGTAGGCAAGCATCGCCTCTGTCGTCGCGTTTTCTACCGCTTCGCGGGTGCGCGCCAAATGGCCGCCGGCGATATGACCGGTTTCATGCGCAAATACACCAATAATGGCATCTGGGGTGTCGCTTGACATGAGTAGACCAGTATTGACGAACAAATTCATTCCGCCGGCGACAAACGCATTCAAGCGTGAATCATCGACAATATGCACATTTACCGCTGCAGCATCGAGGCCGGCCACCGCGAATAGTGGCGCGGCATAGCCGCGAATGGTATTTTCAATCTCGGTATCACGAATAAGCGACAGCCCTTGTGCCTTGATAGTCGGGGCAATCACTGACAATAAAATAACACATGCGAGGACGAAGCCGACCGCGCGCACAGGAAAAATGCTCAAATTCATATCCTTAAAGCTCTTTATTTTACGATGTAGCCTGTTCTCCGGTTTGCGCCTGCGCGCAACCTCGATGGTAGCCGCGCTGATTCTGTTGAGCGGATGCGAAGTTGCCCAGACTTTACCAGATTTCTCGATGTTTGAACCCACCAGCTATTTCGGCGGCGCGACGTCCGACGAGCCGCGCGCCGCCTTGGTCGCTCGCGACGTACTAGCGGCGGGCGGCAGTGCGGCTGATGCCGCCGTTGCGCTATATTTTACATTGGCTGTAACCTATCCCTCGACTGCGAGCCTTGGCGGCGGCGGCGTATGCTTGGTGTACAATCCGAATGAGGATGACGGCGACACCACCGAAGTTATTGAATTTTATGCCCTCGCAGCGGCAACCGGGGGCACCGCGCCTCGCCGCCCCAACGCGATTCCCGGCTCGGTGCGGGGCATGTACGGTCTACAAGCACGCTACGGCCGCCTGCCATGGTCGCGCTTGCTGGCACCGGCAGAAACATATGCGCGCCTCGGACATCAAGTTTCGCGGGCTCTGGCACGCGACATCCGGTTGGCAGGCCTGTCTTTATTTACCGACCCCGAAATGCGCAAAATATTTTTACACAGCGACGGCTCGCCAATTTCCGAAGGTCAACGGGTGTATCAGTTGGAACTCGGCTCCGTCATATCCCAACTGCGACTTAAGGGGGTTGGCGAATTCTATGGCGGCAGCGTCGCCAAAGTCCTGAGCGCCCGAGTCGCGGAGGCCGAGGGCGCGCTCACAATTGAAGAATTGCGGGCCTTTGCACCGGTCTGGCGGGAAAGCATCACATTGCCGTTTGGAAACCAAGTCTTTCATACTGCGCCACCCCCCGCCGCCGGCGGCCTCACGGCAGCCGCAATGTTTCACCTTTTGGCCGAAGACGATCGTTATCTTGACGCCCCGGCTGACGAGCGTGCTCATCTTTTTGCTGAAGCCTCGAAACGCGCCTTTGCGGATCGGGAGACCTGGCTAGACGTCAAAAATGGAGTGGCACTCGATTTGAATCGTCTGCGATCGAGCATGGATTCCTATAACTCCAGTCAAGCGACCGCCCTGGACAAATTGAGCCAGCTGCCGGAGCGCCGGCTAGAAAACCCGGCCGCAACCAGCTTTGTTACCATCGACAGGCGCGGCCTCACCGTATCTTGCGCCGTGACGATGAATAATTTGTTCGGAACCGGACGTATTGTACCTGGCACCGGCATCTTATTAGCTGCTTCTCCCGCAGCATCGGGAAACGCCGCGACGGCTCTCTCGCCGATTGTCCTAGTAAATCATAATACCAGTCAGTTGTTCTTTGCCGCTGGCTCGGTAGGCGGCGCTGCCGCGCCCTCAGCTTTGGCCAGTGTAATGCGTGGAGCGCTTCTCGACGCTCTGCCGCTGCGTGATGCGATGGATGCACCTCGGCTCCATCACGGCGGCATACCTGACATCGTTGTTACCGAACCTAATTTTGATACAGCTCTACGGGACAGTCTTGACCGGCGCCGCCATCGGGTTTCCGAAGTTCCGGAAATCGGCCGTGTGAATGCCGTCCATTGTCCGGGGGGCGCGCCGCGCAGCCCTGAAACCTGCGTATTCGACACCGACCGGCGCGGCTTTGGCCTTGCCAGTGGCGGCGTGCTGTAGGCTGGAGCGGATCAGATGAAAGTTTCTAGACGCGCCGATGTCGCGCCTTTTTACGCCATGGAGATTCTCAAGACCGCGAATGAAATGGCGGATGGCGGCGCTGATATCATGCATATGGAAACAGGCGAACCGGTCAGCGGCGCGCCGTCGAAGGTCATCGAAGCCGCGCATGCCGCGCTCGATCACGCCCATCTGGGCTATACCGAGGCGCAGGGTGATCCAAAATTACGCGCCCGCATCGCCCAACATTACGCGGAATATTACGGTCAACAGGTTGCGGCAGAGCGGGTCGCCGTCACCATCGGTGCTTCGGGCGGGCTTTTGCTCGCATTTCTCGCGGCTTTTGATGTCGGCGACCGAGTTGCCATGGCCGACCCAAGCTATCCCGCCTACCGCAACACGCTCGCTGCCCTCGGGTTAGAATCGGTTGGTTTGCCTGCCGGACCTGAAACCCGTTTTCAGCCGACGGTCGGGCTTTTGCGGGCACTGGAAAAACCAATCCAAGGACTCATCATCTCCAGCCCATCCAATCCAACAGGCACGATGATTCCGCGCGCCGAATTCGAGGCCGTAGCAAAATACTGTGACAGCGAAGGTATCCGCATCATTTCGGATGAGATCTATCATGGCATTACCTATCACGAGCGCGCCGAGACGATACTCGCATACAGCGACAGCGCCATCGTCGCCAACGGATTTTCCAAATATTTTGCGATGACCGGATGGCGGCTCGGCTGGATGGTATTTCCATCAGATTTGGTGCGACCAGTCGAGCGGCTGGCACAGAACATATTTATATCGCCGCCCGCGCTGTCTCAGCATGCCGCCCTCGCGGCGTTCGATTGCCGCGAAGAGCTTGACGCCAATGTCGCGCGCTACGCTGAAAATCGAAAAATATTACAACATGCCTTGCCGCAAGCGGGCTTCGGTGACCTCGCACCCTCAGACGGTGCTTTTTATGTGTATGCGGATGTCTCTCGCCTCACCAATGATTCGCAACAATTTTGCCAGGACATGCTAAAGGCGACAGGCGTGGCGGCCACACCCGGTATCGATTTCGACACCGCGCGCGGCAACCGCTATGTGCGCATTTCATTTGCGAGCGACCGCGCAACTGTATTGCGCGCCACCAACGCCCTCATTCGCTGGCTAAAAAGTGAATGAGATGACGTCGGGTCGGTCAGACAAGCCAAGCCGGCGTTAGGACAAATCGCGCTGCCACCATCCGGCGCGGCGCTGTGACGGCTCTGCCGCCTGTTCGCCGGGACCCCCATCGCTTGAACTATTTTCTGCTTTGTCCTCTAGGGAAACGGCCACCAATTTATCGCTGGCGGTATCGCCGCTGTCACTGTCAGGCGTTGCGGGAGTTTCGGCTATGGGAGCGGGTGAGGGCGCCTTTTCTTGCGGATCGCCACCATCATTGGAATTGCCAACATCGGCGGACACCAGAGGTTCATCGCCGCTTGCCTCTTCGCTTGACGCAGCATCATTATCCGGCTGTTTCTCAGTAGCGCGTTTCCATCTTGAACGGCTCGCACGTTTTGGCTTTATCTCGCTTTCGGCCGGCTCTGTGGTATGCCCCTCAGAAACCTCTTCCGAAACGGCTTCTTCCGATGCGGCAAGATTATCCGTCGGCAAATTACTTGATTCGCCCAAAATTGCTTCTGGTTCCGAATTCGCACCCTCTGCGCTGCCTTCTACCGTCCCGTCTGCGCCGGATACCTGCGCCGTTTCAGCGTTGGATTCTTCGCCGACGTCGTGGCTGCGCGCGTTGCGCCGGCGGCCACCACGTCGGCCACGCCGCCGCCGCTTTTTGAGGGCACCGTCTTCTTCGCCTTCCGCCGCAGCTGCTTCGCCGGATTCAACGGCCTCGGCGGGTTCAGCGGTTTCGCTAGCGTCCGTGGCTACTCTGGCTGCGGGCACTTCTTCTGTGCGGGCCGCAGGTTCTCCAGCCTCAGCACCCAGTGGTTTTCCCGTACGGGGCTTGCGTCGCCGCCTGCGTCGACGTGGCTGTTCTTCGCCATCGGCGGTCTCCACCACGACGGCCTCTTGCTCGCCGTCCTCCGCCTCATCTTCGACAAACACCGTGTCCGCCCGGCCCTCGGGGACTCCCCCTTCGTGAGCGCGCAGGGTTTCGATAGTGTACATGGGTGGCACAAGAGTGGGGTCGTCTTTGAACGCGATCTCCATCGCGTAGCGCGATTCGATTTCACCCAGCGTATCGCGCTTGTGATTGAGAATGTAGAGCGCGATTTCACCCGGTACATGTACGAGAATTTGACCGCTGCGCTCACGTAGGCCTTCTTCCTCGATGGCCCTCAGAACATGGACGGCAGAAGACGCTGTGGCCCGCACAACACCCGTGCCAGCACAGGTTGAGCATACTTCCGTGGCCGTTTCCAAAATACTCGGCCGCAGGCGCTGGCGCGAAAGTTCGAGCAAGCCGAAGGGGCTGATACGGCCTATCTGAATTCGCGCGCGGTCGTCGCGCATTGCTTCTTTGAAGCGGCGTTCGATATTTCTCTGGTTACGATTTTCATCCATATCGATGAAATCGATCACCACTAGCCCCGCCAAATCACGCAGCCTCAACTGCCGCGCAATCTCATCGGCGGCTTCCTGATTTGTCGTCAGCGCTGTTTCCTCGACCGTGCGCATTTTTGTCGCCCGGCCCGAATTCACATCGATCGACACGAGCGCCTCGGTCGGGTTGATGACGAGATAGCCGCCCGAGCGCAATTGCACTTGCGGGCTGTACATCGCGTCAAGTTGGCTCTCTATCTGGTAACGTGTGAACAGAGGGATGCGGTCGCGGTATGGCTGCACTCGGGAACTATGGCTCGGAATTAACGTCCGCATGAAGTCTTTGGCGATTCTGTAGCCTTCCTCGCCCTCAACCTGAATTTGGTCGATGTCACGAGAATACAGGTCACGTATCGAACGCCGGATTAGATTGGCTTCCTCGTTGATCAGAACCGGTGCGCTGGATTCCAGGGTCGCCTTGCGAATACCTTCCCATTGGCGCAACAGATACTCGAAATCGCGTTTGATCTCGGCGCGCGTCCGGGCGAGGCCGGCTGTGCGCACGATCACGGCCATGCGCGAGGGGACCTTCAATTCAGCGGTGATGGCCTTGAGGCGCTTGCGGTCGTCTGCATTGACGATTTTACGCGATATACCGCCGCCGCGCACCGCATTCGGCATCAGGACGCAATACCGGCCGGCCAAAGAAAGATAAGTCGTCAGCGCGGCGCCCTTATTGCCGCGTTCTTCCTTCACCACCTGGATCAGCATGACCTGGCGTTTCTTGATGACCTCTTGGATCTTGTAACGGCGCGATAGAAGCGACCGGCTGACATGGAGCCGACGCTGCGCTTCATCGTCTATATCGTCGCCGCCAAGCGTCTCCACCGATTCATCAGGGTTTGCTACGCGATCTTCACTTGGAGCATCGCTATCTTCATTGGCTTCGGCACCTGATTCGAGCTCCTCAGCGCCGAGATCGGTTTCTTCCGACGCCGCATCGCCATCGCGCGCATCTGCCGCATCTACGGTCGCCGGCCCGGATTCTTCATCCGTCAGGTCATCGGCGTTGTCATCGACATTATCGTCGGTAGCGTCTTGTTGTTCGGCGAACAACGCTTCCCTGTCGGCAACCGGAATCTGGTAATAGTCGGGGTGAATTTCGCCAAACGGCAGAAACCCGTGTCGGTTTCCACCATACTCGACAAACGCAGCCTGCAATGAAGGTTCGACCCTCATTACCTTAGCGAGATAAAAATTTCCCTTAAGCTGCTTCTTCGCCGCTGTTTCGAAATCAAATTCTTCGAGTCGTGTTCCATTCGCCACCACGACGCGAATTTCTTCCGCGTGGCTGGCATCGATCAGCATTCTTTTGACCATTTGTCAGTTTTCTCCGCGACTGCACCGCATCGGCCGCGAACTTGGCGCGGCGGCGCTGTCGGATTCGGGAAGCTGATTGCCCAGCGCTACTCTCCGTCGAACACGGCGGGAGATACTCTCGCCATGACGGACAGTGCGGGGCCAATTTATGCCGGAACATGTCCGGCTGCAGCTTCGTTGGTGTCATCAATTTCATCATTTGTCGTTTAAACCCAACTGAGTGTGTGACGAGCATTCCAACACTCTTGTTGAAGACCGTCATGTACATAGGCGGGTTCTGTTGCCACCTCCAACGGCGGAGGGATGAATAATCAAAACTTCGTTCGCCCGCCCATGCTACTCTGCGCGATGGGATGCGACAAATGTTTTAACGGACTTGGCACGTGGCCAATGTTCAAGACGCATAGTGAGCCGGTAAAGATGTTAGACATCGGAGCCTATAAACCAACAGGTGATTCGCCCCCGTGATACGCTTCTGGTGGGTATCTATTTGCGTGTTAACACTGTTCACAGCAGTTTTCCATCAAACCTCGCACGCCAAGCCGATCGTCAAGGATGCGCGAGTTGGACAGCACGAGAATGCCACGCGATTCGTGCTCGACCTCAGCGAATCTGTGCCGTTTCAAATATTTATTCTGAAAGACCCGCATCGGCTCGTCGTCGATTTGATGGGGGCGGGATGGGCGCTTGACGATAGTCAGCTTGCGTTCAATAGCGGCCTTGTCGGTTCCATACGATACGGGCAATTCAAATTCGAGACCGCGAGAATTGTCGTCGATTTGAGAGCGCCGGCAATGGTTAGTCAGGCATTTATTTTGCCGCCCGGAAAATCCGAAGACTATCGCCTTGTCATCGACCTCAGGCAGGTAGCCGAGGAATCATTCACGCCATCCACATCGGACTCGGCCGCAGCTTTCCAACCCACCACAGCGCCGCAAGAAGCGAACAATCGAAATGGCCAAGCGGAAGTTGCTAAAGCATCAGCCACATCACGAAGGTTTCTTTTGCCTGCGCCGCCGCGCCCGAGCCTCAAGCCATTCTCAAAACAGCCTTTCCTGATCGTCGTCGATGCCGGCCATGGCGGCGCCGACCCAGGCGCCGTGGTTACAAACGGAAAATATGAAAAAGATATCACTTTGGCGGCAGCACACGCCTTGGAAGTCATACTCATCGAACGCGGCTACAACGTGGTTCTCTCGCGCAGCGGTGATAAATATATATCTCTTTCTGATCGGGCCGAATTGGCGCAGGAACGAAATGCCGATCTATTTGTTTCCCTCCATGCCGACCGGCATAAAAATCCCGCCGTTCGCGGGGCCTCCGTTTACACCTTGTCGGAAAAGGCTTCGGACGCGGAAACCGAAGCCTTGGCGGCGCGTGAAAACGAAGTGGATTCCCTGTTTGATGTAAATAATTCGGAAGAATATGAAGAAGATGTTCGCAAAATTCTGATATCGCTCGTTCAGCGTACGACGATGACTTGTTCCGCCATGTTCGCCGGCGAACTCATTCCCGAACTGAAAAAATCAACCAAATTGCTTGGCCGCACTCACCGTTTCGCGGGGTTTCGCGTCCTCAAAGCACCGAATGTCCCTTCAGTGCTGGTAGAAATGGGCTATATGTCAAATCTCGAGGACCGCAAGATATTGTCGTCTGAGAAGGGTCGATACACGCTCATGCGAAGCGTTGCCCAGGCGATCGAGGACTATTTCTTACGCCATGAAGCATGCACGCAAGCGTCATAAACGCGCCACATTTTGACCTTAGAGACCTTAGATATATATCCACGTGTGTGTGGCGCTCATCTGTGGCGGAAACGGGTGTGGCAGAAGCGGATGAATCGAAAGGTTAGCGAGCGCTGATCATGAAATTTTTATATTATTCGCTAGCAGGGCTGTTGCTTGCTGCGGTCATCGTCGTCGCCGGCGTGGTTTATCTTTTTTATCACTATGGGCGGGATTTGCCTGACCATCGGCAATTGGCTGCCTACGAACCCGCCACGATGACGCGGGTGCATGCCGGAGACGGCAGGCTGGTCGCCGAATACGCCACCGAAAAGCGGGTGTTTGTCCCAATTGGCGCCATGCCTAACCGTGTGGTTGACGCTTTCCTGTCGGCGGAAGACAAGAATTTCTATGACCATTTCGGCCTCGATCCGATCAGTGTCGCCGGTGCGTTGATTCAGAATGTCGGCAATTTCGGCTCCGACAAGCGTCTGGTTGGCGCCTCGACTATCACCCAGCAGGTCGCTAAGAACTTTCTGCTGACCAATGAAACATCGATGGAACGAAAGTTTAAGGAAGCCATTCTCGCAATTCGCATCGAGGATGCGTTCAGCAAGGACCGCATCCTCGAGCTTTACCTCAACGAAATTTATCTCGGTTACCGCTCGTACGGAGTGGCTGCCGCCGCATTGAATTATTTCAACAAATCATTGGATGAATTAAACCTTGCTGAGGTCGCCTATCTTGCGGCCCTGCCCAAAGCACCGAATAATTACCACCCGACGAAAAAATACGACGCCGCCGTTGCCCGCCGTGATTGGGTGCTATCGCAAATGGTCGAAAACGACAAGATTAGCAAAGAGGAAGCCGGTGCTGCTGCGCTCAAACCCCTCGGGACCACGCGACGCGACAAGGAGGTGTTCGTGGAAGCCAGCTTTTTCACCGAGGAAGTCCGGCGCTGGCTGTTTGACAAATTCGGCGAGACTGAGCTTTACCGCGGCGGGCTTTCCGTCCGCACTACGTTGGATCCGATCCTGCAGCGACACGCCGACACGGCGTTGCGCGACGGCCTGATTGCCTATGACCTGCGCCACGGGTGGCGGGGGCCTCTGGCAAATATCGGCGCGGAACCTGAGAACTGGCAGGAACGATTTGGCGCCGTAGCGCTGAAATTGCCGCAGGTTCCTTGGCGCCTGGCGTTCGTGCACAAGGTCACGCCAAAGGCGGCACATTTCCTGCTTGGCGATGGCGAGACAGGCATATTACCTGTGGCTGATCTAGAATGGGCGCGGGAGACGCTGAAGGAACAGAAACTCGGACCGAAAGTAAAGAATACTGCTCAGGTGCTGGCCGCGGGCGATGTCATATATGTCGAACCGGTAGCCGTAAGCGAAAATGAGCTCACCAGTTTCGCCCTCCGGCAAATCCCAGAAGTGAGCGGCGCCGTGGTAGTTCTGGACCCACACACAGGGCGTGTCTTGGCACTTTCAGGTGGTTTCGATTTCGCTCTCAGCCAATTTAACCGGGCCACCCAGGCGAGTCGGCAGCCTGGCTCGGCGTTCAAACCGTTCGTCTACTTGGCAGCTCTCGACAACGGGTTTACGCCGGCAACGATGGTTCTTGATGCACCCTATGTGATTGACCAGGGGGAAGGGCTGGGGAAATGGAAACCGGAGAATTATTCGCAGAAATTTTACGGCCCTAGCACGCTTCGCCTCGGGCTGGAAAAATCACGCAATTTGATGACTGTGCGGATTGCGCAACAACTCGGCATGGAAATGGTGGCGGACTATGCCCGGCGCTTCAATGTACATCCCAACCTGCCACTTATGCCGTCGATGTCACTCGGCGCAGGTGAAACGACGGTCCTCAGATTGACATCGGCCTATGCCATGCTGGTCAATGGCGGGCGTCAAATTTCCCCGGCTTTTGTCGAGCGCATTCAGGACCGTCATGGCCGCACGATTTATACGCGTGACGGCCGAGCCTGCAAAATATGCAGCGGAATATCCTGGGACCACCAGCCGCCGCCGCAACTGCCCGATATGCGAGAGCAGGTAGTTGATCCTTTGAGTGCCTATCAAGTCGTCTCCATGTTGGAAGGCGTGGTGATGCGTGGCACCGGCCGTTCGGTCAATGAATTGGGCAAGCCGATCGGAGGTAAAACTGGAACCACCAACGATTTCAACGATGCCTGGTTCGTTGGCTTTACGCCTGACCTGGCGGTTGGCGTCTATGTCGGTTTTGATCAGCCGAAGACATTGGGGCGGAAAGAATCCGGCGGCAGGGTCGCGGCACCAATATTCCGCGAATTCATGCGCCAAGCCCTCGCCGATACCCCGGCGGTGCCATTCCGCGTCCCGCGTGGCATCCGCTTTGTACGCATTGACGGCGAAACTGGATTGGCGGCGAGAGAGGGCGACAAGAATATATTGGTGGAAGCTTTCCGGATCGGTACCGAGCCGAGCCCGCCGAGCAGGCAAGCCGGCAATGGGAACAAGGCCGATGGCACGCCGGTTTTGACCGAGGGCTCCGGCGGCTTATACTAGAGCTTCTTCTAACCGTCCGAACGTTCCGGCTTGCCAAACCCTAACCGCAACAAAAGAGACGCCCGATATGCGCGCCGATATTCTGTCCCTGGCCGAGAAGATCAAGCAGTCCATGGCGCTGCTGAGGAGGCATCTTTGACTTCGATCAGGCGGTCAAAAATCTAGAGGAACTGAATACCCGCTCCGAGGACCCGGCGTTGTGGAATGACCAACAAGCGGCGCAATCGATGATGCAAGAGCGCACCCGGCTCGATCAAGCGATCACCGGATTCCGCAGTCTGGAGCGCGAACTTGAAGACGCGCTGGGTCTTGCTGAGCTGGCGGAAGAGGAAAAAGACGAAGAAAGTTTCGCGGAAGCGGAAGGCGCGCTCCGGGAGCTTCAAAGTCGTGCAACCAAGCTGGAGTTGGAAAGTTTGCTCTCCGGCGAGGCCGATGCGAATGATTGTTTTTTGGAAGTTCATGCCGGCGCCGGAGGGACCGAATCGCAGGATTGGGCGGAAATGCTGCTCCGAATGTATATGCGTTGGGCCGGCGCCAACGGTCATAAAGTGGAATGGATCGAGGAAAGCGCTGGCGAGGAAGCCGGCATCAAATCGGCGACGATCCGAATATCCGGCGCGATGGCCTATGGCTGGTTGAAGACCGAAAGCGGGGTCCATCGCCTGGTGCGCATATCACCGTTTGATTCAAATGCCCGCCGACACACAAGTTTTGCGTCCATCTGGGTGTTCCCAGTCGTCGACGACGACATCGACATAGAAATCGACGAAAAAGACCTCCGCATCGATACCTACCGCGCCTCCGGCGCTGGCGGGCAGCATGTCAACCGCACCGACAGCGCGGTGCGCATCACGCATCTTCCGACCAATACCGTCGTGCAGTGCCAAGCCGAACGCTCTCAGCACCGTAATCGCGCAGCCGCGATGTCGATGTTGAAAGCCCGATTGTACGAGGCTGAGCTCCGACGCCGCGAAGAAGAGTCTCAGGCCTTGAATGCGCAAAAAAGCGACATTGGCTGGGGCCACCAAATCCGCTCCTACGTCCTACAGCCTTATCGCCTGGTAAAGGATATGCGCACCAATTTCGAAAGCACCAATCCAGACGCAGTACTAGATGGCGGCCTCGACGAATTTATGGCCGCGTCCCTGGCGCAACGCGTTGGCGTCCTCGGTGATGAACCGGTACTTAGCGCCGAAGCAGAAAGCCAATAGGCGCCTATCAGGCGGGTTGTCGGTAAAGCTCAGGCGCCATGCCGGCAGCTCGGCGTGCCGCTTCGTTGAATGGTGGTCTTGGAACACCGCGGTAGTGTGCCGCCACCAGTTTGCGCCAGGTTTCATGTTCTGAGAGGCCGCGTATGCGGCAGAGATAACCGAACCAGCGCTGGCCGGCCGCAACATGGGCGATTTCTTCGCGCAAGATAATCTCTAGAAGCGCCGCACTGGCATCGTCATCGACGCGGTGCAAGCGCGCGATCATGGCTGGCGTCACATCGAGTCCGCGCGCCTCCAAAACCATAGGAACCACGGCAAGACGGGCGAGGGGATCGTGCGACGTTTCCATCGCCGCTTCCCACAATCCGTCATGTGCGGGCAAATCACCATAGCTCGCACCAAGCTCGTTCAGGCGCGTCGAGAGCATGGAAAAATGGCGCGCTTCGTCAGCGGCGACGCCGACCCAGTCGTTAAAAAATTCCGTCGGCCAATCGAAAGCAGTAAAGCGCCCGATTAGGTCCCAGGCCAAATCGATCGCGTTCAATTCGATATGCGCGACCGCATGGAGAAGAGCGATACGCCCGCGGACGCCACCCACTCTGCGGCGCGGCATCAGGCGAGGTGCCATTAATTGCGGCAGTGCGGGCCGAGCCGGCCGGACCGGCATGGTGTTGGTGATCGTGGTGGTGGCCATTTGCGGCAGCGCTGACCTGCCGGCGTACCAATCCTCTGCGGCCGCATGGGTGCGCGCCACCTTGGACTGCGGATCGGGCTCGCAAAGGACCGCGCGCGCGGCGACGGCCAGATCAGAGGTCGGCAAGCGCACGCATGACTGCTTCGACATGTCCATCTACTTTGACATTCCGCCAGACCTTGCGAACACATCTTTTGTCGTCGATGAGGAAAGTCGCGCGTTCGATGCCCATATAGGTTCGACCGTAATTTTTCTTCTCCACCCAGGTACCGTATGCCTCACAGATTGCTCCGTCTTCATCCGACACCAGAGTGAAAGGCAGGCCGAATTTGCTTTTAAAGTCGTCGTGTTTCGCGACGCTATCTTTGGAGAGACCGACGATTTCAGCATTCTTGTCCAAGAAGTCTTGGTGCGTTTCCGCAAATCCGCAGGATTCCTTCGTGCATCCGGGCGTATCATCTTTGGGGTAAAAATAGAGCACCACATGCTTGCCCTTCAAAGACGACAGTTTCAATTTGCCGCCGCCATCCGTTGCAGCTTCGAAATCGGGCGCTTGCGATCCTTCAACGATATTTTTGCTCACAATCTCTCACTTTCGTTTTTGTTTTCGTCCAGGGTGCCGGCTTCAGCCGGCTGTTGCACATAGCGCGCATAATACGTACGCACGCTTTCTTCTGTTTTCATGAGCCGGTCTCTCACTTCATCGAAGGTCTCGACGCCAGCCGCTTTGGCAAGGGCTTGGCGCACGCCGGCAGGATATTGCGCTTCGTCGCGGCTAACGCCAACAGTCAAGCGGAGAAGGGCCTGCAGGCGCCGCATCAGTCGGGCAGCGTCAGCCAAGGCCGCCGCGTCTTCTTCCGCCATAATACCAGAATGTGCAAGTCGTTCGAAAACCCGATCGGTCTCCTGCGATAGAATCTCCGGGTGGCGGGACGCGTCACGAAGCTGGAGGTACTGGGCAATGAATTCGATATCGAGTAAACCGCCGCGCACATGTTTAAGTTTCCACGGATTTTCGGTGCGGCGTTCTTTGTCGATGCGTTCACGCATGCTCGCCACTTCGATGACCAGGCCGGGATCCTCGCGCGTCTTCGCCAGAACAGCGGCGACGACCCCTGTCACATGTTCACCAAGCGCCGGACTGCCGGTAATCACCCTGGCGCGTGTCAACGCCATATGCTCCCACGTCCAGGCAGATTTATTATGATATTCGGCAAACCCCGCGACTTCCGAGGCCAATGGTGAGGAGTTGCCGGACGGGCGCAGGCGGGCATCAACCTCATAAAGCTTGCCCTCCGGCGTGAGCGCGCTCACGGCCGTCACCAGACGTTGGCTCAGACGCCCGTAGTACTGGCTGAGCGGGAGGGGGCGTGGACCCACGGATTGACTCTGATCGGCCGAGCCACCGCGATAGACGAAGATCACGTCGAGATCGGACGAAAAAGTCATTTCCCGTCCACCGAGTTTGCCCAAACCGACAATGCTAAACTCACCGCCCGGCATCTCGCCATGGGCCCGTTGAAATTCAGATTCCACATATGGCAGCAGTCCGCGCAGGGTGGCATCGGCAACATCGCTGAGCGACGCGCCCGCTTGCTCGCCCGATATCATCGCGCGCAGCAGCTGCATGCCGATTTGGAATTCCCGGTCATGTGTCCAACGCCGTGCAGCGTCCAGCACATCCTGAAAGTCAGGTGACGCGGCCAGGCTTTCACTGAGATTCTCCGAAAGTTCGGATACCGTGCCGACGGGCTCGTAGAATTGGCCGGTCAGAACGCCGTCGAGGAGATTTGGGTGGCGGCTCAGATTCTCGGCCAGGCTGGGCGCATTTCCCATGATTTCGGCCAATGAATCCAACAAGCCGGGGCGCGCATAAAACATCGAAAACAGCTGTACGCCGGCCGGCAGATTGGTGAGAAATTCATCGAAATTCCGGAACGCCGCGTCCGAATTTACGGTCTGCGACAACGCACCGAGCAACCTCGGCATCAATTCGGTCAAGAGTTCGCGCGCGCGGGTGCTGCGGGTCGCCCGGATGCGGCCGTGATGCCAGCCGCGCACGGTCGCCGATACCGCCTTGCCGTCACTGAATCCGAGATCGCTCAGAGTTTGCAGCGTGTCGGGATCATCCTCCGTTCCGGTAAAGACCAAATTGCCTCCCGAGCCGCCGAGCTCGGGCGAATCCTCAAAAAGAGCGGCATAATGGTTCTCCACACGGGAAAGATGAAATTTTACATCACGCGCCATCTCGTCCGTCGTTCCATAGCCCATGAAACAGGCGATGGCAGCAAGGCCCTCCGCCTCAGCGGGCAACAAATGGGTTTGTTCGTCAGCAACCATTTGCAGACGGTGCTCAAGACGGCGCAGATAGGCGTAGGCGGCAATCAATTCATCTACGACGTCGGTGTCGGCGTGACCGGCCTCAGCCAAGGCGCGAAGCGCCTCGCAAGTCGCGCCGAGACGTAGTCCCGGCTCCTTGCCACCCCAGATCAATTGTTGGGTTTGAGCGTAAAATTCGATCTCGCGAATGCCGCCGCGGCCGACTTTGATATCGTGACCGGCCACGGCGATTTCATGATGCCCTTTGTGGGCATTGATTTGGCGCTTGATCGAATGGATATCCTCGATCGCGGCAAAATCGAGATATTTGCGCCAAACGAAAGGCACCAGGCGGCTGAGGAACTGCGCGCCAACTTCCTGGTCACCGGCCACGACGCGCGCCTTGATCATCGCCGCGCGCTCCCAATTCTGCCCCAGGCTCTCGTAATATTGTTCTGCCGCTGCGGTAGAAACCGCGAGCGGGGTGGCGCCGGGGTCCGGGCGTAACCGCAAATCGGTGCGAAACACATACCCGTCGGCGCTGCGCTCTCCCAATAGCGACACCATTTCCCGGACCATACGGTGCAAGCTCTGTTGCGGGCCCTCGCTGCCGCAATGATTCACTTTTTCGCCGTCAAACAGCACCAGCAGATCGATGTCGCTTGAATAGTTCAGTTCGCGGGCGCCGAGCTTTCCCATGCCGAGAACGACAACGCCCGAGTCGGATTCGGGATTTTCCGGATCCACCAGAAGCAGTTGCTCGGCCTTATGGGCTTGAAAGAGCAGGTAATTCAGAGCGATCGAAATCGACATTTCGGCGAATTGGGACAGGCTCCGGCAGACTTTCTCCAGCGGCCACGCACCCGCAATATCTGCCATGGCAATGGTCAGAGCGACGCCGCGCTTAGCCAGGCGAAGACCGGACATCACATCCGCTCGACCCTGACGCCACAATTGTCTGCCGGCCAGCGCCGTCAACATGTCTTCGAATGTCCGGTCGAATCCGAGTTGGGTCACATGTTGCAAAATCGCCGGATCATGACGCAGACCGAGCGACAGGAACGGGCTATTACCAAAGATTGCCCGTAGAAATTCTTGGCCTTCGTCCTGAGCGACAAGATCGGCCATGAAATCGGCCAATTCAGGGTCGCCGCCGGACCTTGTGTGCGCTTCGTGCCGCCACATATCTAGTTCACGCTGAGCACGCTCCGGCTCAGCGGGTTTCGGCAAAATGCCGTTATCTGTTAAGAAAGATAGACTCCGCATGTCTCAGACAGCACTTTGATTGATGTCGTGCGCGACCATAGTAGGCGCAACCTGCTCGACATAACGAGTTGGGTCAAGATTTCGACGACATGCCGACCATAGCCGCTTATGCATAAGACGTTAAAATACATTATTCATATCGCGGCGGCGGTGTTTGGCAGTTTGGCAATTATGTTCGCCGTCGTCTCGTGGCGGTTGTCGAACGGACCTGTATCGATCGCCTTTCTCTCGCCCTATATCGAAGAAGCGTTTGAGGCGGAAGATTTGAGTTATCGCTTCGAATTTGAAGATACGATTCTGACATGGGCCGGATGGAACAGGTCCCTTGATATCGTCGTCACAAATGCACACGCTATTGGGCCCGACGGCAACGTACTCGCCGCCGTGCCCGAGATTTCACTTGAGTTAAGCGCGCTGTCGCTACTCGAGGGCAGGGTCGCGCCGACCAGCATCGAATTGCTTCGGCCCGAGGTCCATCTTGTCAGAAACCTGCAGGGCGAGTTGGAATTTGCCTTTGGCTCGGAGTTCGAGAAACCCGACGCGGCCGTCAATGAGCTGGTAGCTGATTTCCTGGCAGCGCCGGGAACTGATCACCCGCTCGGCCAACTGAAACGGATCAGTATCTTGGGGGCGGCGCTTAGCGTCGATGACAAGCTGTTGGATTTGTCATGGAACGCGCCATTGGCCGACTTGATTTTCGACCTCAATGAAGCCAGCATAAACGGCGAACTGTTGGCCGATATTGAAGTCGCCGACGTCGTTCTCAAAGTCGTGGCCTCGACCGCCCTCGACCGGGCCAGCGGCAACCTCCAAACGAAACTCCAGTTCGGCGAAACAGTGCCTGCGCAACTCGCGGGAATTTCACCAATATTGGCCGAGCTAGGCGCATTGCGCCTGCCGGTTTCCGGCAATTTAGAATTCACCCTGACTCGCGATGGTAATTTGGTGGATCGAGTCAAATTCGATCTCAAAGGCGGGGAGGGGTCACTCCATCTGCCGGGTGTATTTCCGGTGCCGCCTCACATTGCGTCACTCAGCGTCCGCGGCGATGCCGATGCCGCCTATGGTTCGATTAATCTGGAAGACTTTACCATCGCCACAGATGGTCCCGTTATCAGCTTTCGCGGGCAAATTTCCGGCATGCCCGAGCAAACGGGAATTGTCGGCGATTTCGAATTTACCGAGATGCCGTTTACCGAACTCGGGAATTACTGGCCGGAATTCCTTATGGCCAACGCTAGGCCGTGGATTCTAGCTAACGTCCTTGACGGCGTGATTTCGAGACTCAGCGTGGCCCTGGATATAAAGCCGGGCGAGATTGACCTGCTGGAGACCGGCGAGCGCCCAGGTTCCTTTGACGTTACCTATGAAATTCGCGATGCCACGGTAAATTATTTTCCCGGACAACCCTATGTCTACGGCGTGGACGGTAAGGGCCATATCGATGGCAGCAGCATGACGCTAAGCATGCGCGACGGCACCATCGAGGACATATACGCGCCGAGCGGCATTGCGTTGATTTCCGACATCATGCTGGATTCGGCGACTCTCACAATTATTGGAAATTTGGAAGGTCCGGCGGAAAATGCCATCCGTCTATTGGACCGCCCCGGCCTCGAATTTCCGAGCGCGATTGGCCTGAAGGCGGATCAATTTACTGGCCATGTCAGCGCCGAAATGGGTGTTCAACTACCGTTCCGCAGCGACGTCAGGCTCGACGAAGCGCAATTCGCGGCGGTCGCGCGTCTCACCGATATCACAGTGCACGACCTGTTTGGCGATCGGGACGTCAGCCAGGGCAATCTTCGACTCACGCTGGATGAAAACAATATGGAGATCGGCGGCGATATTCTGGTTGAGGGCATGCCATCGACGATCAAATGGCTGGAGAATTTTTCCGCGCAAATGCCTTTCCGCAGCCGCTACGATGTCACGGCAGTCCTGGATATCGCGGCCCAAGAGGAATTTGGCATCAAATTGGCACCCTTCGCCAAGGGGCCTTTCGATATGAAATTTTCCTATACGATCTCCAATGATGGCGATCAGCATGTGACCGCAGCGCTCGATGCGCGCCAGGTGCGAATGGAAATTCCGGAGCTGTTTTGGCAAAAGGAGATCGGTGACGAAGCTTCGATCCTGATCCTGGCGGAGCTTCACGACAATGAAGATGTCGACGTCACAAATTTCGAATTTACGTCGAAGGATCTACGCATCAAGGGGCGCGCCAGTATCGAACCCGAAAGAGGTCGGTTGATCGAGGCCGAACTCAGCAATGTCCTTCTCGGCGACAATGACGTAACCGTCAAATACCGACGCGATGACGACAACAATATTATTCTCGACGTTGGCGGCAAGAGCCTCGACATTCGGCCATATATTGATCAACTGCTGGATTCGGAGCAGGGCAATTTGCCGCCCTTCATTCTCGAAACCAATGTAGAGCGGTTGATCACGCGTGCCGATCAGCAAATCACTGGCGTCCGGGCGCGTGTCACTAACACAGCCGAGCGGCTGGAATCAGCGTTTCTGAGCGGCACGCTGGTGACCGGCTCCGAACTTCGTTTGGTGCTGGAGCCTGACGGTGCCAAACGCCGCCTCTCCGTGCGTTCTGAGGATGCCGGTTCGGTCGCGCGCGCCTTCAGCGTTTATGACAACGCTGTAGGCGGTCGCCTGGTAATGGACGCCACCTTGCATGATGATGAGCCCGGCGCGCCGGTGAGTGGCCAAGTGCTGATCGAGAATTACCGCGTCATCAACGCGCCGACCTTGGCGCAAATTTTATCCATTGCTTCCTTTACCGGGATATTCGACACCCTACAGGGCGATGGCATTTCCTTTTCTTCATTTCGCCTGCCCTTTGCGCTGAAAGACGGCATCGTCACGATCGAAGACGCGCAAACTGCGGGCAGCTCGATCGGCGTCAACGCGGCGGGTAGGGTCAATCTCGACACCGACGAGGTCAACATTCGGGGGACCATTGTGCCGGCCTATTCAGTGAACAGCCTGTTGGGAAACATTCCGCTGATCGGCGATCTTCTGGTGGGCGGACCGGGCGAAGGAATTTTTGCCGCAACCTACTCAGTGACTGGCACCACCACCGAACCGACAATTAGCGTCAATCCCCTGTCGGTGCTGGCACCGGGATTTTTGCGCAATCTCTTTTCGATTTTCGATGGCACTGGTGGGGACACCGGCAACGGCTTACCAGACGCGCCACAAAGCCCCGACATTGATCGCTAACAATATATCAAAGAACCTCTACCTGATCGGCCTCATCGGGCTGCAGGGCGAGGTCAATCACTTGTGAAAAAACTTCTGGTTCTTGGGCGCCCGAGACTGCGTATTTTCCGTCAAATATAAAGCAGGGTACACCGGAAATTCCCAAGCGATGGGCTTCCAACGATTCGGCTCGAGCTTGCTCAACACCCTCCTCGCCGGAGAGATAGGCCCGGGCTTCAGTTTCGTCCAGGCCGGCCGCCGCCGCGACTTTGACAAGAACTTCGATATCGCCGATGTCTTGGCCCGCCATAAAATAACTGCGGAATAATCCCTCGACCACGCTGTCCTGTTGACCGGACGGCAGTGACCAGCTGATCAGTCGGTGCGATCCAATGGTGTTTGGCACACGGCTGATCGAATCAAACGCGAAGGGGATATTTTCCCCGTCTCCGGCAGACCGGATGGTCGCGTAAATTTCCTCGGCGCGCTCGTCGGTGCCAAATTTGGCGCGCATATAAGCCCCGCGGTCGAGGCCATCAGCCGGCATATCCGGATTGAGTTGAAATGGCCGCCATTCGATATCGGGCTTGACGTCGGTGCGCTCGGCAAAGGCCCGTTCGAAACGACGCTTACCCACATAACACCAGGGGCAGATTGTGTCCGACACGATCATGACTTTCATGACCAAGAGTATAGCCCGGCAATTTAGTTCGGGCCAATTACATCGGCAGCGCGGCGTGCGAGGTTAGGCAGCGTGTTTCGCCAGTGCCGCCGACGTGGCCCTGTCGAGCAAATCATCTACTGTATCACCGGGCCTGAACTCGACGCTGCCGAATGTTGGACGCACAATCAATGGTTTGGAGACCCCGACCAGTGAAAATTCAGTCGTGCGTAAGACGGCGGTTAAGCGTTGCATGGTCGGGCTGGTCGCTTCCAACGGGCTTTCCGGCAGCGCGATACAAAATGTGGTGTTATCGAGCCGCGCACAGAGATCTTCGCCGCGCACCAACTGCGAAATCTTAGCGCCTAATTGTTTGGTCAGATGGGTAGCCGCGGCGTCACCATATTCGTTCCAGATTTGATCAATTTCAGGCACCGCCATGATGTTGAGGGATAAATTCTTGTCCCAGCGAAAGGCGTCGTCCACAAGGGTTTGGAGGTGTTGACGGAAAAACTCGACACTGAAAAGGCCGGTGGCGCTATCGCTGACTGCTTGGCGCCAAGCCGCGCGGTAGGCATTCAACATATAGCCGCGCAGTCGATGTGCCGTCACACCCATCGACACGCGCGCGCGTATTTCGTCGCCAACCAAAGGCAAAGAGTAAGCGGGCGTGGCGCCATGACGATAAACTACTGAAATTTGATCCGGGTCGCCCGAGCAGATGGCCAGAATTGGCATGTGGAATAGCGCTGGATTGCAACGGATCTCTTCACAGATAGCGACGGCAGCAGGAAAATTGTTATTTGCCGCGATGACCACTAGTTCGACGTCGGAATCGCTCAATTGATCGACAATGCCGCTCCCGAAAATTTGGGTTTGCAGCAAAGCAAAACCCTTCAGAGCATCCTCGGTCGCATCGCCGTCGCCGTTTTCACCACGTACGAGTAAAACACGCGGATGCCCCTCGGTAGTTTCGGCTCGCCATTTTTCACCACTCTCAAGACCGAGGCGGTTCAGGGTCTCGCTTCGTCTATTGAGCTCGGCCCGCATCGTACCAAGTCGCAAGCCGGCGCGCATATGCGCCTGAATGTGCTCATCTTCGAAGGGCCACTGAATGACACCGTCGAAGCGCGTGACCCAGCTTTCAGACCAAGGCGGGGATTCATTCTCACCGCAAGTCAAAAAAACTGGGATATCCCGCGTGGCGACGTCGTTCTTGATATCCGAGATGATGCTGGCGCAGTCACGGTCGCTAAACTCATGGCCCACGAAAATGACTTCCGGCCGTTCCGCTTGAGCCCGGCTTACCGCCTTGTCCACCGCCGTTTCGAGCAAGTTGATATAGCCAAGCCGGCGCAGGCAACCGCTGACGTGATTCAGTGCCTGCAGATTACCGTTCGCCACCAATACACGAGCTGAATGCGCCATTGAGCAACCCTAATAATCTCTGTGATGTGAAAATCAGGATATTAGCAATTTCTTAACAAGGCTTTAACCTTGCCGCCGAACGGGCGCGCCGCGACAATAGGCGAAACGGCACGTGCAACAGAGGTAAAATTCTCGCTCAAAAGCAACCAACGATCAAAGGAGAAAAGTCATGAACAAATACATCATCGAACGTGATATTCCTGACGTAGGCAGTCTCGAACGCGAGCAACTGCGCGGCGCCGCGCAGAAATCCAATGAAGTTCTGGAGCAGCTTGGACCCAACATTCAGTGGGTCGAATCCCATGTTGCAGATGATAAGACGTTCTGCATTTATTACGCCATCAACGAGGATATTATTCATCGCCACGCCGAGCTAAGCGGTTTTCCGGCAACCAAAGTTACCCATATCGGAAAAATGATCGATCCGACGACAGCCGCGCCACAGTAATAATCGAGGAGCGCGCAATACTGTCAGTGCCTGGGTCCCAAATCACTGGCGGCGAATGCTTGACCTTTGGCCGCCAGCGAGACAAAAACCACGGCACAGCAGTTGTACGTGGGCAATTTGATTGGGAGGTCGCCGCTTGGACCGAAAGAGCCGCTACGACATAGATCTCGACCGCAACCCGGCGAACTATGCGGCGCTGACACCCTTGGACTTTCTATCCCGTGCGGCGAGCGTGCATCCTGGACGCACCGCCATTGTCCATGGCGCGCGGCGGCAAACTTACGCCGAGACATATGCGCGCTGCCGCCGCCTAGCCGGTGCACTCGCCGCGCACGGCATCAAGAGGGGAGATACCGTCTCCGTATTGGCGCCCAACATTCCTGAAACTCTGGAAGCACATTTCGCCGTGCCGATGTCCGGCGCAGTCCTAAACGCGCTCAATATCCGCCTCGATGCGGCCCTGATCGGACGCTTGTTGGAGCATGCCGAGAGCAAACTTGTATTCGTCGACCGTGAATTCGCGCCGCTTTTGTATGAGGCAATGGACCATTCGGGCGTGCGGCCCTATGTGGTCACGGTCGACGATCCCGAGGCAGAAGCAGGAGATGTCAGCCTGGGCGATGAATCTTTTGAGCACTTCATCGCCGGCGGCGCGGCAGATCATGACTGGCAACGGCCCGAAGATGAGTGGGACGCGATCACGCTGAGCTATACCTCGGGCACGACCGGCAATCCCAAAGGCGTGGTCTATCATCACCGGGGCGCCTATCTGAACTCCCTTTCGAACGCCTTTGCCGTGGCGCTGACATCCAAGAGCGTTTATCTGTGGACTTTACCAATGTTCCATTGCAATGGCTGGACCTACACCTGGGCGGTGACGGCAATGGCCGGCACACATATTTGTTTGCGGCGGATCGAATCGGCGCGGATCTTCCAGCTGATCGCCGACGAAGGTGTCACCCACATGGCCGGCGCGCCAGTGGTCCTCAATATGATCGCAAATGCGCCAATGGCGGAGCGGCAAAGTTTTGCCCAACAGGTCGAAGTAACTGTCGGCGGCGCGCCGCCGCCAAGTGCCGTGATCGCTGCGATGGAGGGAATGGGTTTCCGCGTGACACATCTCTACGGCTTGACGGAATGCTACGGCCCGTCGTTGATTTCGGAGTGGCAGGACGATTGGCCGGCTCTTACCGTGGAAGCGCGCGCCGAAAAAATGGCGCGCCAGGGCGTTCCGACATTGGCCGTCTCGGAAGCAATCGTTGCGGACCCGGAGAGCGGCCTACCGCTCGCGGCTGACGGACAATCGATGGGCGAGATTCTGCTGCGCGGCAATACGCTCATGAAGGGCTATCTCGCCAACCCCGAGGAAACTAAAAGGGCCTTCGCCAGCGGTTGGTTTCACACTGGCGATCTCGGCGTCATGCATGAAGACGGCTATATCGAATTGCGCGATCGCTCCAAGGACGTCATCATTTCAGGCGGCGAGAATATTTCCAGCGTTGAGGTCGAAAATGTTCTTTACCGCCATCCGAATGTGCAGGAGGCGGCGGTGGTCGCCAAGGCGGACGATAAATGGGGCGAAACTCCGCTCGCTTTTGTTTACCTCAAGGTGGACGCCGGTGATATCAGTGCCGAAAGTATCATTGCCTTTTGCCGCGACCATCTAGCGCATTTCAAAGTACCGAGCGCGGTGATATTCGGACCGTTGCCGAAAACAGCGACTGGCAAGATACAGAAATTCGTCCTGCGCGAGCGGGCGAACTCCTCCTGAATTCGAATTTAACCCGATCAAAACTACCCTCATCAAAATCATAAGGTGCAGTAAACATGGATTTTACTCTTTCAGCGGAAACCGAAGAGCTTCGCCAGCGCGTCCGCGAATTTGTCAGGGAAAATTGCATCCCGCTTGAAGGTCCACGGGAATCGTTCGATGAGCATGAGAATATCCCGTTGGAGAAATTAGCGGTCCTGCGTGGCAAAGCAAAAGCGGCCGGCCTGTGGGCACCGCAAATGCCGAAAGAACTCGGCGGCATGGGATTGTCCATGACCGAGCAAGCGGTGATTTATGAAGAGGCCAATTTTTCGATCTTTGGCCCGGCAGCGCTGAACTGTGCCGCACCCGATGACGGCAATATGCGCCTTCTATGGATGGTCGGCACCGACGCGCAGAAAGAAAAATGGCTACAGCCGATTATTGACGGCAAGGTGCGCTCCGCCTTCGTCATGACGGAACCGCATCCCGGCAGTGGTTCAGACCCGGCCGGTATGATGAACACCCGGGCCGAGAAAAAGGGCGATAAATGGGTGATTAATGGCCATAAATGGTTCATCACCGGCGCCGGGGCCTCAACCCATTTCATTATCATTGCACGCACCTCGGACGATCCGCGCAACGGCTTGAGCGCATTTTTGTTTCACAAGGATCAACCGGGTTGGGAGCTGGTGCGCAAGGTGCCGATCATGGGGCCGGAAGAGCATGGCGGACATTGCGAACTGCGCTTCGATGGATTGGAAATTTCCGAGGAGAACGTGCTGATGAAAATCGGTGACGGCTTGCGCGCGACACAAATCCGCCTCGGCCCGGCCCGCTTGACTCATTGCATGAGATGGCTCGGCATGTCGGAGCGCGCCATGTCGATCGCCGCCGAGTATGTAAAAGAACGCGAATCTTTCGGCTCTAAACTTGCCGATCATGAAGGCGTGCAATGGATGTTGGGCGAAGCCGCCATGAACATCCATACCGGCCGGCTGCTCACAATGTATGCCGCCTGGAAACTCGATCAGGGCGATCGCGCGCGCAAGGAAGTTTCAATGGCCAAGGTTGCGGTTGCGGACACGCTCAACAAGACCATCGACACCTGCATTCAGCTATGCGGCGCGCGCGGCTACTCGAAAGACACGTTGCTTGAATGGATGTACCGCTACGCCCGCCAAGCACAGCTTGTCGACGGCGCATCCGAGGTCCACAAAATGATCATGTCGCGTTTCTTCATTAATGAGGGACGCGATTTTTGGTCCTGGGATGTTTAACCGACGACCCGGCATAGTTTGTCCAGCGCTCTCGGAATTGATGAGAGCCGAGCAATAGGGAGCACTGCGCCATGTCGCAGACCGGCCAACCGCCTGGCAGCGAACCCGCTCTGCGTATTTTCGCTATGCCAAAGGATGCCAACGCCAATGGCGACGTTTTCGGCGGCTGGGTGATGTCGCAAATGGATTTGGCCGGCGCCGTTCCCGCTGTCGATCGTGCCGCTGGGCGCATTGCAACCGTTGCCGTCAACGCCATGCGCTTCCATCAGCCTATTGCGGTTGGCGATCTCGTCACCTGTTACGCGACGATCGAAAGTACTGGGACGACCTCCATTTCGGTCAAAGTCGAGACCTGGGCCAAGCGGCGTCGTACAACAGATCACGTCAAGGTCACCGAGGGGACTTTCGTCTATGTAGCCATCGACGACAGCGGTGCCAAACGTGCCCTCCCACCTGGTGATTGACAGGCCTCGAACCTGCCGGGCTGACATCTAGTGCGCGCGCCACAGCACAGCGAGGCGCAGAAATGGCTTTCGATTGGCCTGTTGTCACTGAGCGAGGTAATGGCTCTTGCCCTGTGGTTCTCGGCCACGGCGATTCTGCCATCTCTCAAAGCTGAGTTCTCCTTTTCCGACGGGCATGCGGCGTTGCTTACCAGTAGCGTGGCGGTGGGTTTCATCTGCGGCACACTGATCAGCGCTGTACTCGGACTCTCTGACCGCGTGGCGCCGCGCCGGCTGTTTATGTATTCCGCGTTAACGGCGGCGGCGGCCAACGCGGCCATTCTGCTGCTCGACCCGACGTCATTTGGCGTCGTCGCGTTGCGCTTTATTACCGGCGCCTGCATGGCTGGAATTTATCCGGTGGGGATGAAGATGGCCGCGACTTGGGCTAGGAAGGATACCGGCCTTCTCGTCGGCCTGCTAGTCGGCGCCTTGACCATCGGCTCGGCATTTCCCCATCTCTTCAACGCCGCCGGTGGCGTGGATTGGCGGTTCACCCTGGGGGCAACATCGGTGCTGGCGCTCGGCGCCGCGCTGATTGTCAATTTTGTCACCCTCGGCCCGGCGCTCGCCATGCGCTCGCGCTTCGAGCCGGCGGCGATATTGAGGGCGTGGAGCAACAAACCGCTGCGACTCGCCAATCTCGGCTATTTTGGCCATATGTGGGAGCTCTACGCCATGTGGGCGTGGATCGGCCTGTTTATCCATGCCAGCTTTCTGACACGGGCGGAGATGTCGGCCGGCGATGCCAAATTCTACGCCAATTTGGCGAGCTTTGCGGTGATCGGTGTCGGGGCGCTGGGATGCCTAATGGGCGGCCTGTTCGCTGACCGCGTCGGACGCACGACCTTGACTATGGCGGCGATGGCGATAAGCGGTGCTTGCGCCCTTTTGGCCGGCGCCGTGTTCGGCGCCGAGCCGTGGTTGCTGATGTTGCTATGCCTGATCTGGGGCATCTCAGTCGTCGCCGATTCAGCCCAGTTCTCGTCCTCGGTTATAGAGCTTTCAGAGCAGAGCTACATCGGCACGATGCTGACTATGCAAACCAGCATCGGATTCATGATAACGCTCGCCACGATCCATCTTGTTCCCTATCTGGTGGAGACGATAGGTTGGCAATATGCTTTCGCGCCGCTTGCCATAGGACCCTTCCTGGGTGTTCTGGCGATGGCCCGTCTCCGGGCACATCCGGACTCGGCGAAACTCGCAAACGGACGCCGCTAAGCTAGGAGACGATATCGAAAGCCACCGGTACGTTCGCCATTCAGCCGCCACACCACTTCGGCTCAGCGCAATTCTTCTGTGAAGAACATCATCAGCTTTGAAAACAGCGAGTGACTGGGGTTGGAAACGGCCCGCCCAAGCGCATGAGTGTTCCGGGCGGAGCTCATCAATTTTTCTCGCTCATGGCCGTTCGAGGGCAAACTGCCTAGATCGACATTTGGATTTTCATAAACAAGGATGCTCTTGAATTGGCCGTCGTCCTGGAGAGCGTAGTACGCGACCTTAGCGATCCTGCCGTCGGAGCCGCAGCGCTCCGTCGCATCCAATTCCGCATCCTGGCGGCCATGGATATCATTCGATGTAAAGAGCTTGCCCTTCTTCAAGGGCTGCCCCGGCTTGCAGACGTAAATCTCGGTAATAGAAGACATCTACCCGCCCTCTCAAGTTTTAAAATTAGCTCCGATCACTATATGATTGAAAATAATTAAAAAATTCTATCCTCGGGCAGAGAGTCTTCAGGGGCGGAGCTTAGCGTGCTCCCCTGATTCGTACAGATTAAGTAAAACCTTCATGATCTATATTTTGTTTGTGCAATGCATTGGATGGCATTGTCAGAGTAAATCGGCTTGAGCCTCTTGGGGAAGTTCCTTAGCCTCAGGGAATGCAAAACCCCTTTCGTTATTTCAACAGTTCGCCCGAGGTGATCCGCCTCGCGGTGATGATGTA